>CAZKPR010000113.1:0-12537 GCA_964554685.1 uncultured Leptospirales bacterium
ACACTCTTTCCCTACACGACGCTCTTCCGATCTATTCATTCCCCCCGGCACATCTCCCTGGTACACACATCGTGAATCGTGAAGGATGAACAGTTTGGTAAAAAGAGGACTGATTTCTTCAGTATGATGGGTAACATAGATGACCGAACACCTCCTGTGTTCCTGTAAACGCTCAATGGTGGCCAGCACCTCTTCGCGCGCCCCAAGGTCAAGTGACATTGACGGCTCATCAAGGATCAGGATGTCCGGATCGCGAATGATTGCCCGCGCCAGCAGAATCTTCTGCTTTTCCCCGTCTGAAAAATGACCGAATGGCTCGGACTGGCGCTGTCCCAATCCTATTAGATCAATCAACCGAAGGGCATTTTCCCTGTTCGCGCTGTCAGGATCCTCGTACAGGCCGATCGAAGCATACACCCCGCTTAGTAGTATATCGATAATTTTTTCATGTGGAGAAAACCTGTCTTTCAACGAGGTGCTGATATACCCGATGTTTTTTCTCAGCTCCCGTATGTCAGTGCCGGCCTGTCCCCTGCCGAACCTGATAACGGTTCCCCCGCTCGCCGGGCGGTACCCGGTAATTATTTCAAGGAGCTTGCTTTTACCCGAGCCGTTCCTGCCGAACAGCACCCAGTTTTCCCCCTCCCTGATATGCCAGGAAATGTCTTTCAGGATAAATTCTTTCTTATCAATAAAATAGAGGGAGATGTTTTCAAGTTGTATCATATGGAATCGGCTATTCTACCATTAACGTTTTTGTTCGTATTTGTTTTGGTTTGCTCCCTCTCATGCAGCGGCGGAACCGGCACATGGGAACGTACAATATACCACCTGTGTACTGTTAACGGCAATTGCAAGGCAAAAACTGCTGGACGGGTTGCATGGCTTCTTCTTTTCTGGGACGTGGCACATGTGATTTTGACAGAGGGCGGCTTGGTCCGGGAGGGTGAGCATCGTACATGCGACGGTTTCGGTTTTTTTATCAGGGATTATTCCGGACATGCGCGATGACGCGAATGCGGTAGTATTGCGAGGTGCACCATGAGAGTAACAGTACAGAATAGAACGATCCGGGGCGGTATCATCGCGCT
The DNA here is from genome assembly GCA_964554685.1 of uncultured Leptospirales bacterium. Taxonomy (GTDB): domain Bacteria; phylum Spirochaetota; class UBA4802; order UBA4802; family UBA5550; genus RBG-16-49-21. The sequence continues at coordinate 1,092 of CAZKPR010000113.1, forward strand.
ACTTGCCGGGACGCTTCTCCTGCTGTCCTGCGCTTCAAAAAGGCCGGAAGGGATCTACCAGGTGTATACGTCAAAGCAGGGCTATGACGCGATGATGTCCCTCTACACGACATATCTTTCGAAATGGCCCATGCCCTACAGGGAAATCGACGTGGCAACATCCTGGGGAACAACGCACGTGATCCAGACCGGGTTGAACAAGAGAAATCCCGTTGTTGTGCTCCACGGGGCCGGATCCAATGCCGCGCTCTCCCCCATGCCGGGGATCGAGCGTGACCACGCCGTCTATACCGTCGACATCATGGGCGAGCCGGGAAAAAGCGTGCCGCGCCGGATACCCGGCACGCCCGCTGACGTCGCGAACTGGTTGAACGAGGTCCTCATCGGTCTCGCCATAGACAAGGCCACAATTATCGGCATGTCGTATGGCGGTTTTACCGGCCAGTGGTTCCTTCATTATTATCCGGAAAAAGTGAAGGGGCTGGTAATGATACTCTACTCCTACATGGATCAGTCCATTCCTCTCTGGACCTTCGCGAAAATGACCTGCTATTCGATCAGGAACGACGATGCCAGCGTGCGGGCCATGATGGAAGTGCTCAACGGGGGACCGGTTGCCGATCCTGAAGCGGCGGATTTATTCGCGGTCCATTTCCGCGCGGTGAACGAACACTGCAGGCAGGAAAGGGCGAACCCGTATAGGTCGGTGCCGGCGGAGGCGGCGCAAAAAGTAAGGGTGCCGGTGCTCATCATAATGGGCGAGAAGGACCCCTTGTTCGACGCGGAAAAGGCCGCCGATTTCTGCGGAGCGATCGATAATCCGCATATCCGCTATGAGATGATAAAGGGGATGGGACACCTCCCCTTCAACCACCTGGACCAGGTGTCCGGGCTGGTAAGGTCGTTTCTGGAGCGGAAGGTCTGAACGATTAGATTCAGGCCCCGAAATGCTTGAGGGCCTCGTACACCAGCAGGGCGGGCCACACCAGCGCCTTCAGAAAGCCGAGCACTCCCATCCAGAAGCCGGTGGCGTTGGATATGTAGTACACCGCCGCGCCGATAAACCCGAGGCCGTACACCGACCCGCCCGTTGCGTTGCTCTTGATTCCCTTGCTCATGTGTGTTCTCCTTGCCGTGGTATACCGGAGCTCTCCGCCCTGTCAGGCAACGGCAGAGGCGGCAACCCCGCATTATTCCTTTGCACCCGATGCCCTGAGTGATTTCACGATCTCTTCGTGCTGGTAGTATGACGCAAGTCCCAGGGCAGTGAAGCCCTTGCCATCCTTCACCTTCACATCGGCCCCTTTATCAAGCAGGATTTTCACTATTTCAAGCTTCCCCTGTTCCGCGGCATAGATCAGGGCCGTCCTGCCTCTCCCGTCCCTCGCGTTCACATCGGCGCCTTTATCGAGGAGGAGCCTGACGATGTCTGCATACGCGAATACCGAAGCCATCATGAGGGCCGTGTGTCCATCATCGGGTTTCGCGTTCACATCGGCTCCTTTCTGAATCAACAGCATCGCGACATCACCATGGCCGCGGTACGAGGCCCACATGAGCGGCGTAAGGCCCGCACTGTCTCTGGCATTGACATCCGCGCCTTTAGCAAGGAGAGATTCCACGTCGGATTTTTTTCCCTGCTCCGCCGCCTTAATTAAATCATTGTTGCCATCAGCCTGAAGCGCAAACGGGAAGATCACCAGCAGCAGTATGAACATCTTTTTCATTGCCTTCCCCCTGTCATCTGGATGTTGTAGTGAATAGTAGAGGCGGGGACTGGTGTCAATACAAATTAATACCGGTCGTGTTTCGCAGGATCAAGAGGTCGAAGGGCGGTCCCTGAACTTGTCGAAGTGAATATTGATATCCCTGTCATTACAGTACATGCGCCATGATGCCTATTATTGCTTGACACGGATGATCCATGGGATAGTATCCAGGAAAGACGGTAACGTCAACGGTTGCACTCTCGTAATGCCGAAGGAACGAAAAATTGAACCTGTGGTGAAGAACCTCGATGAAGAGGATGGGAGGGAAGCGCTGGAATACTGGCTGAGTAAAACTCCCGAAGAACGGTTCGGCGCGGCGCTCTGTCTCAGGGAGCAGTACTTCGTATCACTCGATCTCACCTCTCCGCCCGCGGTGGAGCGCGTAGCCGCAATTATTTCATCGTAACCGACATGCAGTGCGTTTTTTAATGATTTCATTCTGCTGCTCGCTAAGACCACGCGCCGCTGACTTAGACGGCCATACGGAGTTCGAAAGGCTCACGCCGGAGCAGAGGCTCATGTGGCTCTCGCGATGCGCGCCATTCTTCGATGATGCCCGGAAGGGAAAGGCCTCGGGGTGATCCGTGCCGGCCCATGGCGCCAGTGCCCCTTGCCAGCGATCATATTACAGAAAAGGAGAGTACGCGATATGGCAACACCAGCAACCCCCAATCAACCCGCGGGCAGGGGCCTGCTTATCGCCGGTTACATCTTCGCCATCCTCGGCGGGATCATCGGTCTTGCCATCGGTGCCTACATCAAGTGGGGCAAGATACCCGATGCCTCGGGCAACAAGGTGCCCCGGTTCGACGAGTCGTCTCAAAAGCAGGGCCTTATTATCTTTGCCATCGCCCTGGTGTCGATGATTGTCTGGAACGTCATCCGCGTGGGAATGAACTAGGATCCCGGCAGGGGCGGCTGGATCGTCTCTTCAGGTCACGCGGTCGCGGGAAGGTCCAGCCCCGATTTTCTGTAAAGAATTTCCGCCCCGTGGCGGGGAGGTAGCTGACGGTGCTTTGCGTGGAATGGATTTGTCAGCGGTTTACGGTTATTTCGGTTTCATTCAGTTCTCCCCGGAATTATTTTTGATAAATGTTATCGATATCCCTGGTGCAAACTAATTATAAAGGATTATGGGATGACGGAATTAGAACTATTGATTGATTTTCATGTTAATGCGGAAAGACAGGGACCCGGCAGCCCCGCGGACACGTTACGGGCTTTGAGTTTTGTCGATTGCGGGGATGCAAAGCGCATGAAAGTACTGGACATCGGCTGCGGTTCGGGCGCTCAGACAATCACCCTCGCCCAGAATATCGAGGGACATATAACCGCTGTTGATTTATTTCCCGCATTTTTGGAGAAATTAAATGCAGTGTCAAAGAAACATGGTTTGCAGGATACAATCACGACACTTGAAAAGTCAATGGACGACCTCTCCTTTGCCGAAGAGGAATTTGACATCATATGGTCGGAAGGGGCTATTTATATCATTGGTTTTGAGGCAGGAATAAAAAAATGGAAAGAGTATTTGAAGCCCGGTGGTTTCATGGCGGTAAGTGAAATTAAATGTTTAAGTAATAAAGACCCGTAGTAATTGAAGAACACTGGAAGAGTGAATACCCCGGGATTGACACCGCATCGAACAAGATCAGGATACTGGAAGAAAACGGATTTTCCCCGGCGGGGTATTTTGTTTTACCGGAAGAAAGCTGGATTGAGAACTATTATAACCCTATGGAAGAACGTTTTGATGATTTCATTCATAAGCATGGAAATTCCGGTAGTGCAAAAAGTATCGTAGAGTGTGAAAAAGAAGAAATGAGGCTGTATAAAAAGCATAAAGAGTATTTCAGTTATGGTTTTTATATAGCCAGGAAATTACCCGTCACATGATCCGGGGCAACCGCGCGCAACAGAAATGATGCGCTGCCCTCTCATGGCCAGGAAACGTTCGTTGAAACGGCCACACGGTTCGAACCCACGGTAGGGCCGCAGGGCGAAAGTCCGGCCGCCGACTTCCGCGCCAATCGCCGAACCCTGTTCATTGCGCCGAATCGGTTATTTCTTCCGCGCTGTAGCCAGCGTCCTCGATGGCGTGCCTGATGTCCTCGACGGTGATCTGCGAGTCGTCGAAATCCACCACCACCTTTTTCGTCTCAGGATCGGCAGTAACCTTTTCGATGCTCCCCAGGCCCTTCACCGCCTCTTCGATGGTCATCTTGCAGTGTCCGCAGGACATGCCCGGGGCAAGCAGTTCCCTGGTTATGATCATGGCAAACCTCCCTGCATAAGTATACCAAATAATTGGACGATTATCCACGTGTTGTGATAAAAAAATTGGCGGAGATGGCCCGGTATCATTGAGTGGGTGATACAAGAGGCCTGCGATCAAACTAAAAACGCAAAAAAATAAATACTGGACAGGGGTCTTGTTGCATCCTGTAATTTGCCATTCGAGGATGCACGCCGGGCATGACAGGAAACTGACGATGAACATCTCCATGGAACCGATCGGATTCGTAAAAACTGACGCGGACACGCTGCCCCGCCACTGGTCCCTTTCCGATATCGAGGGGGACCTGGTCATGGATCCCCGCTACTCGCGGGGGCTGGAAGACATTGCCGTGGGAGCGAGGATCGTGGTGCTCTTCCATTTTCATAAAAGCCCCGCCTTCGACGCCCTCCACCTCAAGCAGACGCCGCCCCATCGCGATGCCGCAAAGGGGGTGTTCAGCATCTGTTCGCCGGTACGGCCCAACCCCCTGGGGCTGTCGGTCGTGACGGTGATCGCCGTCAAGGGCGCAACCCTGCGCGTCCGGGGGATCGACATGCTTGACGGCACGCCTATCCTCGACATCAAACCCCACATTGAATCGGCGCCGGAGTGTCCCAGTTATAAGGATTGAGGCGGTTGCCGGGCACGGGTTGTTCCCGCCAGGTCAGGGTTACGCCAGGCCGGGGCTAAAACGCATACATCAGCGCCACCGCGGGGCCATAATAGAAATCGGGGTCTTTCTGCCTTTTACCTTTTGAATCGTAGACCATCGTCATGTACTGGATGATCCCTCCCGCGGTCACGGTGAGGCCAATCTTTTCAATAACGAAGGCAAGATCCAGGGCTCCGTTTGCCCCAACCCTTATGAAGACCGATTTGAAATCGCGCTTGCCCCCGGCCGCGGTGCCTCCCAGGCCGATCCCGGAGAGACGGGTGAGAAGGTAGAAGCGTCCGTGGACCGGCACCGTCATGGCGATTCCCGCGCCGAGGCCGGCAGTGTGGATCTCAAGGGAACGGCGCTCCCGCAGGGGGACCCCGGTTCCGGAGAGCCCCACGAATATCTCCCGGGCCCGGACGTTCATGAGGTAACCCTGGTACTTGGGACCCCAGTAGATCTTGAGCCAAGGGTTCACCGTATAACTGAAGAGGATGTCCCCCTCCAGTTTCGTCGCGGTGATGCGGGCCCGCGTGAGCATCTGCACGATCGACAGGTCATAATAGTAATGCGAGAAGGCCATGCGGCTGCAGGAAAAAGACGTGGTGAAGGACCACCGGTCGCTCATCCGTATCGATAAAATTGGATTGTACACGTGAACCGGGTAATAGCGGTGCGCCGAACCGGCAATGAATATTTCGTCGGTCTGCTCGAACCTCATCTGCTCGGCGTCGTTTTTCAGAAATCCGGGGTTCCACATGAGGAACTGGTAGCGCATTCCCGCGGTAACGCCGGCTGAATCTGCTGATTTCTTCTCCCCGTTCCCGTTATCTGTCAGTGCGTTAAGTCCACCCGGCGCGGCGAGGACCAAATATGCGCTGACCAGGGCAGAGAAAATGATGGTACGTGCTGTCATGGCTTCTCTCCTGAATATGCATGGCCAATTGGGAGCCGCGGGACGCTTGATAATTTTTCCGGACGCTGCCGACTGAACATCGGCGATGCCTGCAAGCGCATTTAGCTGACGAACCTGCCGTCACCGGGCCCCACGGCGCCGATGAACCCCCCCCACCACCGGGGCATGATATCAAGCGCGAAGAGCGCTGATGGCTTTTCAGGCTTCCGGTGTTTAATACACTCTTGCTGATTGAGGCGTGGTCATTGATATTGTCAATCAGTCATATGAACGCACGCCGATTTTGTCAGCATAAAAATTCTTCGGATGGAAGATTTCACACACGAAGGCCTTCACGGGTCTTTCGAGTGCCACGCACATGGCGCAAGGCATTCTCATCCAGAGGCATTTTTCGCACAGCCATGAGGGAATCTGTCATCTGAGAATCGTCACGGTAGTATTACTGTGATAAGATAGCTCTTCCAAAGGTTGGGCGTTTCATTATGCGGCATGCCCACGCGTGCTTCACCCGTGAACGGTGCCCCCGGTACCGGGTGAGTTCGTAACACCGTTTTATTGTTGAAATTTGATATTGTGTCGCATACAGTGGACTATATAAAAAAATTGTTCATCAAGTATATCGCGTTACAATCAAATAGAAGTTACCGAGCTGGCTATTCAGCTGATAGGATACTACACAGAGACGTTTCCCTGGAAATGCTGAAATTATTTTTCATTTTATTCCTTTCAACACACCAATTAATGGAAGAATGGTTTGAGTTCATCTTTTTTAATAAAATGCCGGTTCACTGAAGCATATAATGATTTTTTCCCTCTTTTGTACAGCATTATCTGTAGGAAGATCGGGAATCATGATGAGACGGAGGACCTCTGCCAGGAAATTTTTGTCCGTTTCCTGGATAAAATTGATGAAATCGAGAACTACCGTAAATGGCTTTACGGAACCATGAAATTTGTACTGTTGAATTACTATAGGAAGAAAGGACGCACTACTATCAGTATCGATGAGATTGATGATGATTCGGCTCTCGTATTCGTAAACGGTTTCAGGGACACAAGATTACTAGTGCGTGAGGCAATTGAGAATTCCGGGAATTTCGGGGATGAGCGCGAGCGGATACTCTTTGAGCTCATTGCGATCCTGGGCTTTACCTACGAGGAGGCGGGGGCCCAGCTTGGATTCAGCAGGACGCAGGCAAGGTACCGGTATGGCCTGGTCCTTGAAAGAATCACCGCATATTTCAGGGGCAAAGGCATTACAAAACTGGAGGACCTGTTATGAGGGAACTTCCCGGAGCAGCGCTGTTCCAAAGGATACTGGAAAAATACCACCTCAACAAAACGGTCTCCACTGATATTCAACGGCGCATCAGAAAAGTGAAGAAACGGGAGTACAGAAAAACGATCAAGCGAGCCGGAGCCTCCTCGTTGCTACTTTTCCTTGTTTCGCTGGTGTTTTTCCCTCTGAAACAGTGCGGCCTCAACGTCACGATGGCGCAGAGTACGATAATCGCCGCAACGATTTTCGCCGTTAGCGCAAGTGTTATAGCCGCCGGCGCGTACACGTTCCTGGCGAGATCATTTATAAAGCCGGAGCACGTCGAGAGCCAGGAGCTCCGGAAGGAAGATACGCCCGGGACGGTGGTTGAGGAGCCATTATCAGATCCGAAAAAGGGCTCTCGTATGCTCACCGAAAAAAGATCACATGGTGTAGAAGAGAAAATAAACAGCCAGGAGACCCCTGATCGTGACAGGGACCGGAAGATGGACAATGATTTTTGGGACGCGCCGGTTGACCACGTGCCGGGACTCTGATTAGGATAATGTGTATGATGAAGAAACCGCTGATTGTCGTCATCGCAATGATTGTTCTCGTCTGCTCACACGCTTACGCGCGCGATGTTTCCCTGGGACTGGGAGGCGCAATCTGGCATGTCTGGTGGCAGCCATACTGGGAGAAGAACTCGCATTTCACGAAGTCCTGGTGCGGATTTCCCCGCAACGGACTGCTTTCGCGAACTAATGACACGAACAGGGTTACGCCCTCGCTTCTCTACGGCCCCGCGGTAACGCTTTCGCTTCCAAAACATTTCAGGATAAGCACGTTATTCATGTACGGCGAATTCTCCGGCGAGGGAAGTGGGGATGGGATTGTCCTGATGTATAACTGGATGTACAGTAAAACCTCGATGAAAATCAGGCGCTATGAAAGCGACTCGATGATCAGCTATTCCCTGACCGGTTTTTTCCATCTATTCCTCGGCTTCAAGTACATGAATCATGATTACTTGATTCGAGGCATTCTCCCCTGGGGGTATAGCTCGGCACTCTACCTTGCCGTAGACAGAATCAGGAAGAAGTACAACGAATATGCTCCCGGTGTTGGATTTGGTTTTACCGTGCCCCTGGTAAAAGGAAGCCTTTATCTTCTTATAAACGGCTCGGTTATATACAATTTCACACATTTCAACACGTATGTTAAGTCAATTTTCTTCGTCAGTTCAATGACCCTTCCCTTCCCCATTACTTCTTCCGATGGAGGACTGAGCAAGCTTGGATGCAGCGCGAGCGCGGCTTTCGCCTATTATATTCATCCTATGAGGACAACGATAACGACCGGTTTTCGTTACCAGATGTTCAAGCTTTTGGAAAACGATCCCACCGAGTCTATACGGCGACAGCAGCGCCTGTGGGAACATTTTTACGGCATTACCGCCAGTGTTATGGTGAAAATCGATTTTTCGGGGCGCGATCGGGATAACAATTCGAATACTCTGTGATACCAATGCTCCCGCATATGATCTCCTCAACGCCATTGGGGGATCATCACGATCGTGCCGCATATGTTTTTCCCTTGTAATTGGCTTTCGTTAGTGGATATCATGGTCTCACGCGTTTCGCTCCGCCCGGTTGAAGGGTGCGAGACCGGGCGGAGATTCCATGATATAATTCCAAGCACGGAGGCCCCGATATGCGCCAATTCCTTGCCATTTTCCTGTGCGCAGCGTGCTTCGTTGTCATCTGTTGGGCCGGCACGCATCGCCTGCATGCACAATCCGACCAGAACCTGCCATCCCGGGGAGGATATTTCCTGGCCCTGGGAACGGATGCCTCAAGCTGGGGCGTTGCCTATGTATCGTACAACGGGACGAAATGGAAGCAGATACGCCACAGCCTGTTGAAAAACCGGTCACCCTTTGCGGTCTGCACGGTGAACAATACGCCCTATATCGGGTTCAGTGACGGCACCGTACTGCGAGCCCCTTCCTGGGAAATCGTCAAGAGGGGAGGCTATTACCTGCGGGGCATTGCCTACGGCAGCGGCACCTACGTGGCTGCAGGAGAGTTGTATTTCGACGTGGGAACCATACTCTGGTCCAGGGACTGCAGGGAATGGCACACGGTCATTCTTGACGAGAGGTTGCTCTCATCGGTGGCCTACGGCAACGGGATGTTCGTCGCGGTGGGAGTCCAGGGTCTCTGCGTGACGAGCAGGGACGGTAAGAAATGGACCCGTGGAGGTCGCATCGACGACATTAACAATTTCTTTTCCATCGACTTCCATGAGGGGCTGTTCTATGCCACGGGCTCCCGTAACGCGCAGTTCACCAGCGCGGATGGGAAACGATGGAGCCCGGCTCCCGGGCCCGACGGAGCCGAAGGATATTCCGCGTGGAAAAGCATCGCCTTCGGCGGGGGAAGGATCGTCGCGGCCGGCCTTTTCAAACCCGCGGCCCTGTTCCGGAAAACGGGAGATGGACTTGCCTTCGAAAAGAGCCATCCCGGGAGCCCCGTGCTGAACGGCGTTGCCTACGGCAACTCCATCTTTGTCGGATGCGGGAACGGCGGTCTTGTCTCGTGGAGCGCCGATGGAAGGAAATGGAACACCACGAAGGCGGACATGGAAACACTGAATTCCGTCGCCTTTGGGAACGGCACCTTCGTGGCGGTGGGGCAGGGAGGCGGCGTAAAAGCAAGCCGGAACGGCAGAACCTGGCGGACCGTAGTGCCACCCTGCGACAGCAGGCTCGCCCACGTTGCCTTCGTGAACAATCGATTCGTGGCGGTGGGCGACTACGGCCGCCATCTCTGGAGCAGTGACGGCGTTACGTGGTCCGATGATTACGCGGAGAGCTTTTCCGTGTACGATCTTGCCCACGGCAACGGGATGCTGGTGGCATCGGGAAGCAGGGGCGGGCGGGCCTTCCTGCCGGATGGCGGCGCCTCCTGGAAAACGATACCCGGAATCAGCCATGAGGATTTCAGCGGCCTTGAATTCGGGAACAACCGCTTCGTTGCCGTGGGAAGCAATTACTATGGCGGGAAGGGAAGGGTCACCTGGTCGCCGGACGGGTCGACATGGCTGAACGATACCCGCGTCAGGGAACGGTTCAGCTGTCTCGCCTGCGGAAACGGACGCTTCGTGGCCGTGGGATTGGACGGCAGCGCCGGCTGGAGCGCCGACGGCATCACGTGGCACACGGCGTGGACGGGCGGATACTGGTACAACGTGACCTTTGGCAACGGGATCTTCCTGGCCCTGAAGCGGGACAGAAGGATATATACAAGCGAAGACGGCGTCCGCTGGAATTCGCATCCCATGCCCCCCGGGGATGACCTGGTCACGGCGGCCTGGGGGGACAATCTCTTCGTCGCCGGGGGAGATAATAACAGAATCGCCCTCAGCAAAGATGGAAAGGAATGGGAGGTGATACGCATCCCCACGCCGCTGAATTCAGGTGGTAAAGATACCAGGGTTACCTTTCACGAAATCATATACATTCCCAAAAGGTGATCGGGGTTGCTTGATCATATAGGAAAAAGGATCTTGTACTGAATGATCATATAGGAAAAAGGATCTTGTACTGAATGCGGCCCAAGCGACACGATGCGTTTTATGTGAACAAATAATGGACCGCTGAAAAGCAATTGCAAGACAAAAACTGATGGACAGGGTGCTTAAAATTTCGCTCGCGCCGAAAAAATGAGAAATTTTGCGGTAAACGAGCAAAACATCCCCGCCCGATGAATAGAACAACAGCGGTTTGATTACAAGCCAAGGAAATTATTAGAAAAGATGGCCTATAAAAACATCATGGCCCTTTCTTCATCCTGAAGTAGCCGCCCACCAGGAGGTGGGTTTTCCAGAGCTTGCGCCATTCACGGTCGGCAAAGTACGCATACACAACAGATTCGATCATTTGTGCGCCACACTCAGGACAGTTCTTGGGATCTGTGTCGAAGGCGATTCAATTGCAATTACCTGTGTCCTTCGCATCATGAGCTATCCGTTTTCAACGCAGAGGTCGCAGAGATCGCAGAGTCATTAAAATTGTTTACCACTCGGTGTATGCCTTGTTTCAATAGTTCAACATTAAAATTAATGAGCAGCCCTAAAGACAGGCCTGAAAGTCTGAGATAGGATAAAATCTGTGATTTATGAACCGGCATTACTCTTTCTACGGATTTAAATTCAATAATTATTGCGTCTTCAATGACCATATCCAAACGATACCCGCAATCAATTATAGTGCCTTTATAAATAACTGGCAATGGTTTCTGTCTGTCAATATTGAACCCCTCCTGAAGTAATTCAAACGCAAGGCATGATTCATACGCGGACTCGAGAAGACCAGGGCCCAGCTCCCGATGGACCTCGATTGCTTTGCCTATTATAATTTCAGATAGCTCATTCAAATCCTCAATCGACATTGATAATACCCCCCTTTCTCTGCGTCCTCCGCGAACTCAGCGTTAAAAAATTACGAATGAATGTGTATATCAATAAAATTATTTATTATACCATCAGCAATCATATAACTGGAAGT
>CAZKPR010000114.1:0-12408 GCA_964554685.1 uncultured Leptospirales bacterium
CGGTTGACGCGCCGCCCTCCCGTGGCCTCATCTGATTGACGCGACGGCCTTCCTGATCGCGGTGATATGGGCCGGGGTGGTCCCGCAGCACCCGCCGATGATCCGCGCGCCGGCCTCCAGGAGGGACGGGACGTGGGACGCCATCTCCTCCGGGGACTCGGGGAACACGTCGACGCCCTTCTCGTGCCGCGGCAGGCCGGCGTTGGCGTGCACCAGGATCGGGACGGCGCCGTCCACGGCCCGCATCTCCCTCACGATGTCGATCATCCCCTCGCTGCCGTTCCCGCAGTTGGTCCCGATTATCTGCGCCCCCGCGCCGATGGCGGCCCGGGCCGCGTCCGCGGGAGAAACGCCCATCATGGAACGGTACTCGCCCCGCACGGTTTTTTCAAAGGTGAAGGTGCAGATGATCTCGAGCTTCGTGTGCTCTTTCACGGCCCTGACGGCGAGACACGCCTCGTCGACGGCGCTCATGGTCTCGACGCACGCGGCGTCGGCCCCGCCCCGCTCAAGGGCAACGGCCTGCTCCCTGAAGGCATCGTACAGATCCTCCTCCGTAACGTCGCCTGTGACGAGCATCTTCCCCGTGGGCCCCATGGAGGCGATGACCCAGGCGGAATCCCCCGCGGCATCCCGGGATATCCGGGCGGCGGCCTCGTTGATCTCCGCGACCCTGCCGGCCAGGCCGTAGTGCTCGAGCTTGCAGCGCGTTCCCCCGAAGCTGTTCGTTTCTATCATGTCGGCCCCGGCGTCCAGGTAACTCGTCGCGATGGCGCGCACGTCATCGGCCCTTTCCAGGCACCAGAGTTCCGGGCACTCCCCGGGCCGAAGTCCCTTCTTCTGCAAGAAGGTCCCCCAGGCCCCGTCGGATACGAGGAGGCGCCCCGACTTCACGGCATCGGCGATCTGCGTGCGCTTCATGTCAGAACCTCTTCTTTCCCCAGAACTTCACGATCTTCAGGAGGGCGAGGAAAACCGCCATGAGGCCGAAAAAAACCGCCAGGGTGAGTTCCATGCTCCAGCCCCAGATCAGGGGGGCGCTCACCAGGAGCATGCAGCTGAGCACGGGCACGGATGAAAAGATCGCCTGGAACCCGAGCTCCATGGCCACGCTGGTGCGGAACTCCGGATCCACGACGCGCACCAGGAGGAGCCCCGACGAGGCCGTGCCCGTGCAGATCCCGTAGATCCCCACCATCCGCTCGATGTTGAGGGCCCAGAGGCGCCTCCCCAGGTAGATGATCCCCAGGGTGGTGACCACGCCGCAGACCAGGGATATCGTCCCGATCGGCAGGGCGTACTTCCATACGATGGCCGGCTGTACCGCCATGACCGTGGCCACGATGAGAAAATCCACGGACCACCCGGTGACCCTCCGCTGGACCCCCGGGTCCACCAGGTGGCCCAGTCCGATTTTAATGATGAGAGTCCGCACGGCGATGGATACCAGGAGCCCCGCGAAAAAGAAAAATCCCCAGAGGGTGGCGGCGAGCTCCGGCCTGAGGAGGCTCGCGATGCCGTACACGAGGGCGTAGGTCAACAGGTACACCAGCCCCACCAGGGCGAACTGGAAGGCCAGGGTGTCGACGTTCCCCGAGTGCATCGTCAGGCTCCCCGCGGATTCCCGGGACGCCCCCTTCGGCACGATCCCAACCAGGAGGTCCCTCGGCATGCTCTTCGGGGCGTGGGCGGCCATGCCGCGGCGTATCCCCCAGTTCGCCAGGGGGACACCCACGAAGAAGGCGAAGAGAAAGCCGATGGTGGCGAAGGTGAGGCCGATGGTGGCCGCGTTGGCGAAGCCGAGGGTCTCCCACGCCTTGCCGACGGAAAGCACCTGCCCGGGACCCTGGACAAAGCCCAGGGGCGCGAAGAAACCGAAGGTCTTGAAAAGACCGAAATCGAAGTAGTTGAACAGGAGGACCAGTCCCCCGCCCACAAGGGCCTGGAGGGGCATCATCACACCCGATACCATGGCCATCCAGAGGGAACCCTTCACCACCTCGCGCCCGCTGTACGCCTTCTGCTCCTCGGGGCTCCGGATGGTGAGGCCGACGGAGATGAAGGAAACGTTGAACAGGTGATAGGCGAAGGTCTCGAGGAGGGACGTCTCGACGCCCAGGAGGCCCGTCTGGAGTATCGCGAGGCCCGCGATGCCGCCGATGAGACAGCTGGGGAAAAGAAAGCGCTGGAAGAACCCCACTTTCGCCCGGAGAAACACACCCAGGAGAAGCATCACCCCCAGCCAGCCGAACCCGAGCATTGCGTCGAAGGGAAAGGGAATTACCATGGCGTATCTCCTTGGGGATCAATCGGCGCGGCGGCCCGGATGCCGCAACGGATTCTACCCCATTCCCCCCTGTATGTCGAGGATTTTTTCCATCCCGATGGTCACCCCGGCACGCCGCTTCGAGGAAAAACGGGTTTGACCCGCCGCGGTTCCCCCTTTCTTAACGAGGGAGAGCGGTTCCTCCATTGCAAAAAAATCCCGGCAGCGCCGCGGTGTACGCGCGCTGCCGGGCAGCATACGGGTGCCTCCATACGGGGGCGAGGACGATATATATCAGGAAAGAAACGTCAGTTCACCGAAAGGACCGTGATCTCCACACGCCGGTTCTTCTCGTCACTATGGGAGCTCAGGGGCTTCGAATAGCCGTAGCCCTTCACCACGAGCCTCCTTCCGTCTATCCCGCGGCCCACGAGGAAACGGTACACCGAGCGCGCCCGCTTTTCAGAGAGCTCGCTGTTGTGCTCCACCGTGCCCGTGGCGTCGGTATGGCCGCCGATCTCGATCTTCAGCCCGGGATTCGCCTTCAGGAGCCTGCCCAGCCGGTCCAGCTCGAAGCGTGAATTCTCGAAATCGAACACGTCGTCGCTGTTCAGCCTGAAGTAGAGGTTGTTCAGCACCATGGAGGATCCCTTCTCCATGGGCGTGAGCTCGATGTCGCGGATCACGGCGTCGAACTTCGCGAGGTCCCTCAGGTCAAACCGCGTCGAATGGAAGAGATACCCCCTCCGGTTCACGGAGACGTCGTAGACCCTGTTCTTCCCGAGGACGATGAAGTATTTCCCGTCTTCGGGATTGCTCCGCACGATCCGGGTCTCTCCGTTTTTCACGTCGGTCACGCGGATCTCCGCCTCGAGGGTCCTGCCCCGCTCCTGCATGTCCGATACGACCCCCGCCACGGTGACCACGGAGGACTGTCGCATCGCCGCGGGGAGCTTCGCGGTCCTGATACGATAGACCAGGCGACCCGCCCGTTTCTCGGGGCTGGAATAGTAGACGACGTCACCCGACGCCGGCACCGAAACTATCCGGTCGTCATATTTCGTGTTGATCTCGTCGCCCAGGTTTACCGGTTCGCTCCAGGCGCCGTCCCCCATGCGCTCGGTCTTGTAGAGGTCGTAGCCGCCCTGGCCACCGGGCCGGTTCGAGCTGAAGATGAGGGATGTACCGTCCGCCATGATGACGGGGGCGAAATCGGAATACTCCGAATCGACCGGCGCGGGCATGCGGACCGGTTCGGTCCAGCTGCCGTTCACGCGTATTGACTTCACCAGGCAGAATTTGTCCTTTCCCTTCTTCTCCGCGCACTCCCGCGTGAAGTAAAGGGTGTTCCCGTCGGGGCTGATGGAGCCGAAGCCGTCGTAACCCGGCGAATTGATCGGGGCCCCCAGGTTTTCCGCCTTTCCCCAGAGCCTCTTTCCCCTTTTCGCGATCCAGAGGTCAACCTCGCCCTTTCCCCCCTTCTGATCAGAGGTCAGGAGAAGGTGGTTCTGGTCATAGGTGATGAAGGGACCGGCGGTGTTCATCTTCGTGTTGGCGAAAAGAAGCGGCACCGGCGGGGTCCATCCGAGGTTGGTCTTGAACTTGATGACGCAGTCATACTCCCCCGGGGTCTCGTAGTCCGACTGGAAGATAAGCATCTTGCCGTCCGGGGAGACGGTGGGGCTGTGCTGGGACCGCGTGAAATAGTTTGAACCGCACGACGTCGCCGCCACGGCGAGCAATAAAAGAAAGAGAGGAAGCGACCCGTTGATACTGAATTTTTTGTGTGTGAGCATACAGATACCCCTTTTTTTGAAAAAATTAACAACACGATTTCCGATGTTGCATGGGCTGAAGGTACCAGAAAAACGGAGGGGAATCCTATCAATTTATCGGAATGAACGATTTGGGCATGGCCGATTCTTCAATCTGAAGAAATGGCAGGGTCGGGACACGGGTGGGGATTACACCCCCTCGCGGTATTCCGTCGGGGTTTTACCCGTGCTGGCTTTGAACACGCGGTTGAAGGTGGTGAGGCTCTCGAAACCCACGGAGAAGGCGATCTCGATAACCTTCCCGTCGCCCCGGGTAAGCCGCTCCGCGGCGTCCTCGACCCGGAGCTTGTTGATGTAATCGTTGATCTTGAGGCCGGTATACTTATTGAAGAGCGTGCTCATGTAGTTCGGGTTCATCCCCGCGGCGGCGGCCAGGCCCTCGCGGGAAAGATCGGACGTGTAGTTTTCCTTTATAAAAGAAAGAATCTTTTCCAGCTTCTCCCTGGCCAGGTCGGTGATGACGGGGTCCTCCTCCTTCAGCGAATCGTAGAGGCGGGACAGCTCCCGGTTCTTTATCATCAGGTCCCGGGCAAAAAAGACCGCAAACATGAGGAAGACCACCACGGCCATGTAGAGGGCCGGGGCGAAGGAGAAGCGCCCCCTGATGTTTGAGAGGTACACCTGGAGGAGGATCACCGCGCCCCCCGCGACAGAGATGAAAATGAGAAAGTAAAATTTCAGCGTGTCCGGCTTGAGGCGGTTGAGCCGCGCCACGAGCCGGACCGCCAGGGGCACGTTGATGAGGATGGTAACGATCCCCAGGATGCCCCCCGTGTAGTGGGTGTAAAGGGCATCCACCCGGTAGACGAGGAGCAGGAGGGGGACGTTCGCCGCGGCGGCGAGGACCAGGAGGGGGATCAGTATCCTGTTGTAGTTGGTGAGGTAGATCCCGTAGAGCGATTGAATGATGAGTATGAGGGCGATGGAGAAGAACTGGATCACCGACCAGTGGATGAACTTGATGACGAGAAAGCTGACATTCGTGAAAGGGTAGAACATGGAGGCAAGGTAGACGATGAACACCATGACGCCGAAGGAGCTGTAGAGAAACACCCGCTCGTTTCGGTTCCAGAGGTAGAAGATCATCAGGACCACCAGGATGATGCAGGCCAGGGACAGGACCGACAGGGGAAGGTAGAGATAGATGAGGTTGTCAAGGAAGACCCTTGAGCGGAAATCCGCTTCATTCAGCATCTCCACGGCCTGGGTCAGGCCTCCGTACTCGTACCGGAACATACCGATCTGCACCAGCACGGTGTTCGTGCCGCGCCTCACCACGCCCGCGGGCACGGGATAGTTCCGGGCATGGCACATGACGCCCATATCACGGATCGTCTCGGCGCCCACGAGGGTACCGTTGATGAAGACCCGGTCCGTGTAGTAGATCCTGCCGAGGGAGATGCCATGATATTCCGCGGGGTCACCGGAAACGGAGAATTCACCCCTGAGCCAGGCGTGCTGGAGACCCTTCCCGGGCACGTAGGGGAGCATGAAGGTCGAGGGAATCTCGATGTCCCGCCATCCCGGCGCGCGCTCCGCCTTGTCACGCGACAGGTCGCCTTCCTCCAGGATTTTCCAGCCGGTCACCGGCACGGCATGACTCTCATCCGCGCAGGAAAGGGGTGAAAGCGCCAGCGCCAGCAGCAGGGCGCACGGTATGGTTCTCCGTATAGTCATGCGATAATGCACCATCCTTCGGCGGTCCTATTCTATCCTTCTGAAAGATCCAGATGGCAAGAATAAAAAATGAAGGCAGAGTGAAAAATTCGATGCCTGGGCCTGGCCCCCCTCTGCCTTTTTACCACATACGCCCCCTCTCCCGGAGGGAGAGGGGGCGTATGTGTTCATTCCGTATATCGCTTGACATTCGGCCCGATCCGTGGATTGTATTATACCACGTCCCGTAACCCATTCCACGATCCCGAGGTACGCCATGAACAACCTCCTCGTCAACGTCCGAGACCAGCGCTTTACCCTTTACGAGATGCTCGACATCGAGAAGGAGCTCTGCTCCCTCCCCCGTTTCAGCGAGCACTCCCGGGAGCTCTACGACATGACCCTGGACGTGGGGGTAAAACTCGCCGTGGAGGCGGTCTACCCCACCCTGACCGAGGCGGACCGCGAGGGATGCCGCTACGAGGACGGGAACGTCACGGTCCCGCAGTGCTTTCACAGGCTCTTGAAAATATTCACCGAGGGGGGATGGTCAACCACGTCGACCTCCGTCGAGGCCGGCGGCCAGGGCCTCCCCTACACCCTGAGCCTGGCCCTGCACGAGGCCTTCGGTCACAATTTCTCTTTTCTCTCCTACCCCTTCCTCGCCGTCGGGGCGGCGCACCTTGTCGAGAAGTTCGGCACGGAGCGGCAGAAGCGCGTGTACATGGATAAAATGTACGCCGGCCAGTGGGGGGGCACCATGGCCCTCACGGAACCCGAGGCCGGCTCCGACGTGGGAAGCCTGAAGACAAAGGCGGTGAAGCAGGCCGACGGCACCTACCGGATCACCGGCTCGAAGATCTTCATCACCAGCGCGGAGAACGACCTCTTCGAGAACATCGTGAACCCCGTCCTGGCGCGGATCGAGGGCGACCCCGCGGGCACCAAGGGAATATCGATCTTCCTGGTCCCCAAGTTCGTGCCCAAGGAGGACGGCACCCCGGGTCGCAGGAACGACATCAGGATCACGGGGATCGAGCACAAGATGGGGATACGGGCGAGCGCCACCTGCTCCATCAGCATGGGCGACAACAACGACTGCTACGCCGAGCTCCTGGGCGAGGAGCGCAAGGGAATGAAGATCATGTTCCAGATGATGAACGAGGCGCGGATCAGCGTCGGGGTCCAGGGTCTCGCCGCTGCGTCGGCGGCCTACCTCCACGCCCTGAACTACGCCCGGGAGCGCCTCCAGGGCGCGAACCTGATGCAGATCATGAACCCCGACGCCCCCCGGGTCCCCATCATAGAGCACGCCGACGTGCGGCGCATGCTCCTCTGGATGAAGGCCCAGGTGGAGGGGATGCGCGCCCTGGTCTTCTACTGCGGCCTCTGCTTCGACAAGAGCGAAAGCCTTCCCGAGGGCGAGGAGCGCGAAAAATGGCACGGCATGCTGGAGCTCCTGACCCCCCTCTGCAAGGCCTACTGCAGCGATACCGGGTTCCGTGTCACCGAGGAGGCGATCCAGGTCTACGGGGGCTACGGCTACTGCCAGGACTACCCCGTGGAGCAGCTCATGCGTGATGTGAAGATCGCCTCGATCTACGAGGGAACCAACGGTATCCAGGCCCTTGACCTGGTGGCGAGGAAGCTCGGCCAGCGAAAGGGGGCGAACTTCATTAACCTCCTCTCAACCATGGGAAGCACCCTGAAGGAATACGGCGAGTCCGGCGCCATGAAGGACCTTGCCGCGGATTTCCAGACCGCCGTGGGTGTCCTGGGAGAAACCGGCATGTTCTTCGCCAACTGCGGCAGGGAGGGCAAGTTCATGGTCCCCGTGGCCCACGCCGTCCCCTTCCAGAGAATGATGGGCGTGGTGGTCCTGGGGTGGCTCCTCTTCTGGCAGGGGGGTATCGCCTCCAGGGCCCTGGAGGCCATCATGGCGAAGAAAGGCGTTAAGGCCGGCGACGCCGCGGCCCGGGCCGCCCTCATCAAGGACGACGCCGAGGCCGCCTTCTACGACGGGAAGGTCCAGGGAGCGCGCTACTACGTGAAAAACGTGCTCCCCGAGGCAGCCGCCCGCGCCGCGGCAATACAAAGCTCCGATCTCTCGGTCCTCGATATCGGGGAAGAGAGCTTCTGATCCGGGGCCTGCTGCCAGCATGACGCATTCCATAAAGGGAGGGGATATCGCATGAAAAAACATGCAATGATCCTCGTCGCCGCCTGCGTCTCTTCGGCGCTGTCAGCGTCAGGATGCCTTTCATGGGCCCCGGGCTGGAAGGATGTCAAGGACGCCACGGCGCGGGAGAACACCGCGGCGCTCCTCGCGCGGGCCCGCGGCGAAATCGCCCGGGCCGATGACCGGGAAAAGCTGGCCATCCTGATCGGCACCTACGAGCGCGTCCTGGAGAGCGACCCCTGGAACTACGAGGCACTCTGGAGCCTGGGACGCTACTGGATACTCATGGGGGTCGCCTACACGCCGGAAGTGAAGGAAAAGAAGGAGTGCTATATCAAGGCCCTGCGCTACTGCGAGCGGGGTATGTACACCAACGACGTATTTACAAAACGCGTCGAGGGCGGCGCCCCGGTGTGGGAGGCATGCGATTCCCTGACGGCCCGGGAGATCGAGGCCATGTACTACTGGTACGCGTCCCTGGGATGGTACTATCTCGAGTGCATGAACCCCATGGAGAAGCTCTTCAACATGCCCCTGGCGTCACGGAACAGGGAGATGGTTGACTGCATGATGGAAATCGACCCCACATGGGGGGGCGGCCATCCCCTCTCGGCCGTCGCGGGGTACTACGCGGCCCTCCCCTTCTTACTGGGAGGCGATCTTGACAAGGCCGCGCGGTACTTCGAGATGGCGGACCAGGCCGGCGCCGGGTGGCTCTACGTCCGATTCAGCAGGGCCAGGCTCCTCCACGCAAGGACCGGCGACCGCGAGGCATACCGGAAGGACCTCGAGTGGGTCGTGGCCCAGGACCCTCACCGCGCGAAGAGCCCCTACCCCTGGAACGTATACTTCCAGAGGGAGGCGCGGAACATGCTCGCGCGGGACGGCGTCCGGGGCCGGTGAGGCGACCATGGCATTCGTCGCCGTCAACGGCATCGATGTCCATTACGAGATCCTCGGCTCCGGGGAGCCCCTGGTCCTGGTGCACGGATGGGGGGCCGACGGCACCATGTACGAGGAGCAGCGGGAGCTTTCGAAGCGCTTCACCCTCCTTCTCTACGACCAGCGGGGCCACGGCCGCACGTCGAAATCACCCGACGACTCCCTCTACACCATCGTGCAGTTCGCCGAAGACCTCAGGGCCCTCCTTGACGCCCTGGGCTGGAAGAAGGTGTTCCTTGCGGGGCACTCCATGGGGGGGAGCGTGGCCCTCCGCTTCGCCCTGGATCACCCGGAATACGTGAGAAAGCTGGTCCTTGCCTCCACCTTCGCGAAGAGGCGCCTCGCCCTTGGCGAGCGGCTCCAGCTCTCCCTGGCCCGCCTGGTGCCGATGAGGCTCATCGCCGTTCCCTTCGCCAGGAGCTGCATGGCCGAGCCCGACCCCGCACTGGTGCGCCGCATCGTCGCCTTCTACGAAAGGGCGGGAAAGAACACACTCCTCCGGGCGGCGCGGAGCATCGGCGGGGTCGACTTCACGGGCGAACTCGCCAGGGTGAAAGCGGAGACCCTGGTGCTCCACGGCGACCGCGACGACAAGGTGCCCTTCGAAAACTGCGAGGCCCTCCACCGTGGTATACCCCGCTCCTCCCTCACCATCATCAGGGAATGCGGCCACTCGGCGAACTGGGAAAAGCCCGATGAGTTCAACGCCGCCCTGGGGGAATTTTTTTCACGGAAGTAAGGCCCGCATGATAATGCGGGAAGAAACAATCACCATCACACCTCCCATCCGTCCCTCCCTACATGTATCTAAGGAGGAAAGAGACCGCGCCCGCCTAACGCCCCGGGTTCGACAGAAAATCGGCCTATAAACGCGTGTGGCACAGGTACTGGCATCTGTTCCGGAAATTGGATAAAATTCCTTCCTGTTTTTTACCGCGGAGGGTTGGTTCAGGACTAATGTGTATCAGCTATTTTGAGTCAGCTTAAATATCATTTTTTTGTATGGAATTGATTATATGGTTTTTCCTGATGTCCATATTGAAGACGTCCCATATTTCACTCCGTGGCGAAACCCCCGACTCTTCCTCCCTCTACGCCCTCCGCGATCTCCGCGGTGAAAAAACAGGACTTCCAGGGTAGTTGAACTACCATACATGTAATTAAACCGCTGTTGTTCTATTCAGCGGGTGGAGATTTTTTTGATTGTTTCCCGTAAAATTTCTCATTTTTCCTGTGCGCGCGACCCTTCGACAGGCTCAAGACAAGAATTATAAGCACCCTGTCCAGCAGTTTTTGCTTGCCATGTACCCGTCTGTGTGCCAGAAATACTGCCCATAAAGTCCATTGTGTCGCCTGGCCGTAACGTGAGGCCAGAG
The DNA here is from genome assembly GCA_964554685.1 of uncultured Leptospirales bacterium. Lineage (GTDB taxonomy): Bacteria > Spirochaetota > UBA4802 > UBA4802 > UBA5550 > RBG-16-49-21. The sequence continues at coordinate 10,255 of CAZKPR010000114.1, forward strand.
TAAAAACCTTGATAATGAAAACTAATATCCTCACGGATAAAGGATTGACAGGGTTGGCGGGATGGTGATAATAATCCGCACCCGCCCCCTTTCCCTGGGCGGTTATTACATCCATTCGGAGAAAAACAATGAGGTACATTCGCCCGTTGCCGGTAGTGCTGGTAATGCTGTTCCTGTACGCCCTCGTCATGGTATACTGTCCGGCTCCCGCCGAAGCCGCCTCTCCACAGCGGCACGCCCAGAGGACCGATGCCCTTACCCGGCACTGTGTTTCCGCACCCTCGGCCCAGGTGACCGCGGGTGAGGACGAAGGCAGTATCGGATTGACCTCGGACGATGATGAGGATGAGGGCGACATCGATGATGGCGACGATACGGATGACGGAGATTCCGGCGACATCGATGATGGCGAAGGCGATGACACCGACGACGGGGAATCCCCGGAAGATACCGGCGAAGACGATTAATCGACTGAGCGCTACGCCTCTTCGACAAGAAGCCCGCGACGCGGCCCGGCGGTTCCACATAGGCCGGTTGTGCCATGGACCCTGGGTCCCGGTGCGGTGTTGGACCCACCAGAATGAGCACCACCATATCGACGAAGCCGATGTGGCGGACCTCGTGCGCGTCGATGCGTTCCCCGGCATCCCGTGCCTGCAGCATTTAAAGACCGCTGTGACCTCTGCCGTTTCTGAAGAAAGCGCGGGATCCTGCGTGGTCAGAGCGCAGGTCAATCCGATAAACCCTTGAATCTAATGGGCATGCGTATGAAGATATACCCTTGAAGATACACTATACGCATCACTGCGCGTGAGCTATAAATCTTGTACAATAACGGAAGGGTGGCATGTCTTGATTAAGACAATTGGCACATCATTGCTATTGATACTTATCTCATTGATGCTGATGAGATGTTCAGAAAAAACTGAAGATCCACATTTATATTTTGTCCAGATCACCGATACGCATATTGGAAAAGATGACCATCTTGCAAGAACCTCACGCTGTATTGAAGAGATCAATAGGTTGCCCATGGAGGTATCGTGTGTTATTCATACAGGCGATATTTTTCATGATGCCATGGGTGATGTCGAAAAAGCAAAAGAAAAATTGAAACCGTTTGAGAAATTAAAATACCCTGTTCATTTCCTCCCGGGCAATCGCGACATACAGGAACAGGGATATGATGTTTCATTAAAGTCCTATGAAAAGGTATTCGGCAATGTGAATACAGTGAAACTATATAACAATGTTGTATTCATCCTGTTCTATTCTGAGCCTTTACGAAACCGGCTTCGGCATGACTGCATGCAACAATTCAAATGGCTGGAGGGCATGTTAAAAAAACACGGGGATCATCCCATTATTGTGTTTCATCATGCCCCGTCTGTTGAAAACTTCGACAACAATGAAATACATGGCGGATGGCCAAACGATATCAAAGAAAAGTGGATACGCCTGTTGAATACATATAATGTCAGAGCAGTTATTGCGGGACATTTCCATAGAGACGAACATCATTGGCTGGGGCACGTTCCGTTATTTATATCTTCATCAATTGCCGGCTTCCATGGCCGGCAGGCTACTTTCAGAATATACGAATATTATAATGGGAAGATACGCTATAGAACGCGGTATGTGAGATAAGAGCGATGTCATCTGTCACCTCCATGCATGACCTGAAACATGTCCCGACTGAGGCGTACAAGTGAAGGAATCCTGTGTATTCTTTTTCTTTCTTCGCTGGGCGGGAGTGGAGAAAATTATGGAAAACCCGCCTTCTTTTATGGAGCTGTTTCAGATTAAAAAAAGGGTCGTGATGTTTTTATAGGCCATCTTTTCTAATAATTTTCCTGGCATGTGGTTGACCCGCTATGCTATACAGCACGCGTGGATTTTTTGCTCATTTCTCGTCCAATTTCTTATTTATATTTAACGCGTGTGAGTCATTTTTTAGGCGCCATGTCCGGCAGTTTTTGCTTGCCATGTCCTTATCTTTGTGCCAGAAATACTGCTGATAAAGCTCATTGTGTGCCCTGGCCGCAACATGAGGCCAGAGTAAAATCCTGGATAATGATAATAAAGTGACATACCTTCGCGGTGCGGCCCCGGCCCCCACATTTATCGCAATAGTCTTAGGTTTACAAATAGCCG
>CAZKPR010000115.1:0-12381 GCA_964554685.1 uncultured Leptospirales bacterium
GTTTTCAAAGCCCGAAAGCATTTTCAGGAAGTTGCCCGCCTGGAGCGCCGCGCTCAATATCTCCACAACCGTCGCGTAGCCGTAACCCTTGTACCCTCCCCCCTCCTCGCCAATGCCGCCCAGGGGAGCGAGGGCCGCGGTACCGTCAATGAGTTTTTCCAGTGCCAGATCCGCATCCGTCGTCGATTCGCCGCGCTCGTCTACCACCCATCCCGCCGGAAGGGCCTTGCCTTCTCGGGCATAGACCTCGATCTTGCCCCTCTGCGATACCGAGGTCGCGCAATCTATCACGAAGGGAAAACCCTCGTCAGTGGGCATGCCGAAAACAAGGGGGTTGGTGCCCAGCATGTTCTCCACGCCGAAGGTCGGGGCGATGCTCGGCCGCGCGTTAGTCCCGGTAACGCCGATCATCTCCGCTTCGGCGGCCATGATCGCGTAGTACCCGCATATTCCGTAATGGGATGAATTGCGCACTGCCACCATGCCCATGCCGAACTGATCCGCCTTGTCCATGGCCATCGCCATGGCGCGCTTCCCGATCACATGACCCATGCCGTTGTTACCGTCCAGAACCGCCGTTGTGGGGCCCTCCCTGACGATGTCAATCTTGGTGACCGGAGACAGGATCCCGTCTCGAATCCTGTCGATGTAGATCGGTTTCAGCCTGTTGATCCCATGGGAATCGATCCCCCGCTTGTCGGATGTGATGAGCACGTCGGCGCATATTCTGGCGTCTTCATCGGGAACGCCCGCCGCGATGAACACGTCGGTCATGAATCGCTCCATGGTATCGAAATCTATCCAGACCACCGTATCTTTCATCTAACGCAACTCCCGTGAAAGGCCGCTACCGTCGCGGCGTCAGTATTCGAGGCTCGCGAGCCTACGGTAGGAATTGTATCGCCACCTGGCGTTTTCCTCCGCGGCCTTGAAGAGCTCATCGGCAATGTCGGGGAATTCCTTCTTCAGGGACGTGTACCGCACCTCCCCCATGAGGAAATCCTTGAATTTATTCCAGTCTGGCTCTTTCGAGTCGAGAACGAATGGGTTCTTCCCCTCTTTCTCAAGAAGGGGATTATATCGGAAGAGGTGCCAGTACCCGCATTCCACCGCGAGCTTCGATTCAAGCTGGCTCTTACCCATCCCGGCCCGGAGGCCATGGTTGATGCACGGGGAATAGGCGATGATGAGGGAAGGACCGGGATACGCTTCCGCCTCCTGGACCACCCTGAGAAACTGTGACTGGCTGGCTCCCATGGCCACCTGGGCCACGTAGACATACCCGTAGGTTATCGCCATCATGCCGAGGTCCTTCTTCCTGATCCTCTTCCCCGCCGCGGCGAATTTTGCCACGGCTGCCACGGGCGTTGCCTTGGAGGACTGCCCCCCGGTGTTCGAATAGACCTCGGTGTCGAGGACCAGGAGATTAACATCGGCACCCGACGCAATCACATGGACGACTCCGCCGTAGCCGATATCGTAGGCCCACCCGTCACCTCCGATTATCCAGATTGAGCGCCTGGGCAGATAGTCCTTCAGGCGAAGGATTTCCCTGGCGTTTTCGCCCTTTTCCGATTCCAGAAGAGGCACGAGTTTCGTTGTGGCGTTTTTTGATTTCTCCGCGTCGTCCCGGCCTTCGATCCATTCATTGAGCGCCTCTTTCAGGGCCGGGGACGCGCCGCCCCTGTTGAGTTCCCGCGCGCATTCCTCGATCCGGTCCCTGAGCTGCTCGACACCGATCTTCATTCCGAAACCGTATTCGGCGCTGTCCTCGAACAGGGAACTCGCCCATGAGGGGCCGTGCCCGTCAGAGTTCACGCAGTACGGGGTGCTTGGCGCGGAACCGCCGTATATCGATGAGCATCCCGTCGCGTTTGCGATCATCATGCGGTCACCATAGAGCTGCGTGATGAGCTTGATGTAGGGGGTCTCCCCGCATCCGGCGCAGGCGCCTGAATATTCGAAAAGAGGCCGGGCGAACTGGCTCCCCTTCACGGTGTTCTTCGCGATCAGGGTGTCCTTGTAGGTGACATTGCGGCTGAAATGGGCCCAGCGTTCATTCTCGGCCATCTGGTCATCGAGGTTTTTCATGATCAGGGCCTTCGGCTTCGCGGGACAGGTCTGTTCGCAGTTTCCGCAGCCTGTGCAGTCCAGGGGGCTTATCTGTATCCTGAACTTGAAACCATCGAGTCCCTTCCCCTTGGCATCGACAAGTCGGGTCCCTTCCGGTACGGCGGCCGCCTCGTCGGCGTCAAGGAGGAAGGGCCGTATGACGGCGTGGGGACAGACATAGGCGCACTGGTTGCACTGGATACATTCATCGGGCTGCCATTCCGGCACGTGGACCGCGATACCGCGCTTTTCGTAGGCCGTGGTACCTGGCGGGAAGGTGCCATCGGGCATGTCCGAAAAGACGCTCACGGGAAGGCTGTCTCCGTCCAGGCGGTTCATGGGGTCCGCGATTTCGCGCACGAATTCCGGGACCTCGCCACGCGCGGCGTCGGCATCCGTCACTATGTCCTTCCACTCCGCCGGGACCTCGACCCTGACCAGGCCATCGGCACCCTTCTCTATCGCGGCGTAATTCATCCTGATGATATCATCACCCTTCTTCCCGTACGTGGCGTCCACGGCTTCCTTCATGTACCCCATGGCCTCATCGTAGGGAATTACGTCCGCCAGCTTGAAAAAGGCCGCCTGCATTATGCTGTTGGTCCTGGTGCCGAGTCCTATCTCCTCGGCGATTTCCGTTGCGTTGATGATATAGAAGCTGATTTCGTTCTCCGCCAGGTATTTTTTAATATGGTCCGGGAGGCGCCGCTTCGTCTCCTCCGCATCCCAGATGCTGTTCAGCAGAAATGTCCCGCCCTTCTTAAGACCTTTGAGCATGTCATACTGCTCCAGGTAGGAGGGGACATGGCACGCCACAAAATCCGGACGTATGACGAGATAGGTCGAGCGTATCGGCTTTTTGCCGAAGCGGAGGTGCGACACCGTGACCCCGCCTGATTTCTTCGCGTCATAGGCGAAATAGGCCTGTGCGTACATGTCGGTGTGGTCGCCGATTATCTTCAGGGAATTCTTGTTCGCCCCCACGGTTCCATCGGAACCGATGCCGAAGAACTTGGCGGCGAAGGTACCTTTCGGCGCCGTGCTGAAGCTTTCCTTAACCGGAAGCGACGTAAAGGTGACATCGTCCGTTATGCCTATGGTGAAACCGTTTTTCGGCTCCGGCTGTCTCAAGTTGTCGAATACCGCGATAATCTGGCCCGGGGTTGTGTCCTTGGAACTGAGACCGTACCGCCCACCCACGATGAGAGCCATGTTCTCGCGGCCGTAGAAGATGTCCCTCACGTCCAGGTAGAGAGGCTCGCCGGTTGCCCCGGGCTCCTTGGTCCGGTCCAGGACGGCGATACGCCTGACACTTTTCGGAAGCATTTTGAAAAAATGCTTCGCCGAGAAGGGCCTGTAGAGATGGACGATCATGAGTCCCACCTTATCTCCCTTCTCCATCATGTGGTCGATCGTCTCACGTATGGTTTCCGTCACCGAACCCATGGCAACGATGATATGTTCCGCGTCGGGAGCGCCGTAATACACGAAAGGATGGTATTCCCTTCCGGTGAGCGCGCTCATGTCCCTGAGATATCCCTCAACTATGTCCGGTACCGCCTCGTAATAAGGATTCGCCGCTTCCCGAAGCTGGAAATAAATATCCGGGTTCTGCGCCGTACCCCTGGTAACGGGATCCATTGGATTCAGGGCCCGCTTCCTTAATTCCTCGATCGAGGTCCAGTCCGCGAGCTTTTTCAGGTCCTGGTATTCCAGCACTTCGATTTTCTGAATTTCATGCGAGGTCCTGAAACCGTCGAAAAAATGGAGGAAGGGAACACGTGACTTGATGGCGGCAAGGTGTGCCACGCTCCCGAGGTCCATCACTTCCTGGACGCCGCCGCTGGCGAGGATGGCGAAACCGGTCTGGCGAACGGCGTAGATATCGGCCTGGTCCCCGAAAATCGACAGGGCGTGCGTGGAAATTGACCGAGCGGTCACGTGCATGACGCCGGGCAGCAGTTCGCCCGACATTTTATACATGTTGGGGATCATGAGAAGGAGTCCCTGGGATGCCGTGAAGGTCGTGGCCAGCGCCCCCGCCTGGAGGGCGCCGTGCATCGACGCGGCGGCCCCCGCTTCGGACTGCATCTCCGCGAGCCGGACCGTCTCGCCGAATATGTTCTTCAGCCCATGGGCGGCCCATTCGTCGACGTATTCCGGCATCGGCGACGAGGGTGTAATCGGGTAAATCGTCGCGACCTCGGTGAAGGCATAGGCAACATGGGCGGCCGCCATGTTGCCGTCCATGGATTTGGTCTTCTTTTTATTGGACATCAATCGGCTCCTTTTCGACTGGTGTTCATCTGGCATATCATGCTGTCGCCCCGCGCCGATCCATTGACGCATTCATGCTGTGCTGTCGAAATCCGCACACGGGACAGACATAGTATCCTCGCATCGTCGCGGCCGGGGACCGCACGCCGTTTCGGCGGCACTGCTATCCCCGCTTCTCCACCGGCACGTAATCTGCGAGATGCGTTCCGATATAGACCTGGCGGGGTCGTCCGATTTTAAGGGGGGTATCGTCATGCATCTCCTTCCACTGGGCAATCCACCCGGGAAGCCGCCCGATGGCGAACATCACCGTGAACATTTCCGTGGGTATGCCCATCATCCGGTAGAGAAGCCCGCTGTAAAAATCAACATTCGGGTAGAGACGGCGCTCGACGAAGTAGTCGTCCTGGAGGGCCGCCTGTTCAAGCTCGATCGCGATATCGATAAGGGGCTCGTGAATATTATACAACCTTATCATCTCCCAGCATTTTTCCTTCAACAATGTCGCCCGGGGGTCGTAACTCTTGTAAATGCGGTGGCCGAAGCCGAAAAGCCTGAAGTTGGAATCCCTGCTTTTCGCTTTTTCAATGCACTGCCCTACCGTAAGACCTTCCTTCTGGATGCTCTCGAGCATTTCGATCACGCTCTGGTTGGCGCCTCCATGCAGAGGACCCCAGAGGGCGCTGATCCCTGCGCATATCGATGAATAGAGGTTTGCCATGCTGCTTCCCACGAGCCTTACCGTGGAGGTGCTGCAGTTCTGCTCGTGATCGGCGTGGAGAATGAGCAGGATGTTCAGCAGTTGATGAATGAAGGGGTCGACTTCGTATGGTTTCGCGGGGCTGTGGAACATCATGTAAAGGAAATTCGCGCAATACCGCAGGTCGTCCCTCGGGTAGATAAAGGGCTCGCCGATAGAATGCTTGTATGAATAGGCGGCGATTGTGCGTATCTTCGAGATGAGGCGGACCGCCATCAATTCAAAGGTATCGCTCTCGAACTTGTCCGCAAAGAACAGGGGGTAATACACCGAAAGCGCATTGACCATCGTGCTCAACATGGCCATGGGATGCGCCGTGACGGGGAAACCGTCGAAAAAACGGAGCATCTTCTCATGGATCATGGAGTTCTCGGTAAGGCGGCGCGAAAACAGCTTCTGCTCCTCTTCCGACGGCAGGTGGCCGTGGATGAGCAGAAACGCCGTCTCGGTGAAGGACGCCTTCTCCGCCAGCACCTGGATCGGAATCCCCCGGTAGCGGAGCACTCCCTTTTCCCCGTCGACAAAGGTGATGGCCGAGAGGCATGACCCGGTGTTCTGATAACCGGTGTCAAGGGTGATGAGCCCGGTATCCCTGTGAAGATTGCGGATATCGACGGCCTTCTCCCCTTCCGTTCCCTCAATTATGCCGAGGGGATAATCGGTTCCGTTATAATGCAGTACTGCGTCGCTCAAAGGCAAGACCCCTTCCTGTGATATCAACATGCCAGGGGGCGCGGTTGCGGTTCACCTGTTGATGCCGCATCCATCATTATAAAAAAGCCAACACCCGTTATCCCCTGAAGGAACGATGCTGGCTTGCAGACAGGCCCCATACACCCGTGAGCCTTCAAAGTGGTGCCATGGTCGCCGCTCTTCCATCTTTACCCGCACGTTACGAAACCCCAGGGCGGCAATGAGAGTCCGCAAACTCGGACTCCGTTCCATAGGTATGAAACTTTCCCCTCGGTTCAATCCTTTTTTTCGAAATGCATAGAAAAAAAGGCTCTTACTCTACAGGACAGGGATGCCAAGGGTATTTCGGAGGGATGCGCGTTATTGCTCGGTAATCGTCTCCTCGACGACCATACCGAAATGGCGCCCGCCTGATTCACGGCAACCAAGCACGACGTCCCCTTCCCTGAGCGATGCCACGCTCAGGGCCTTTCCGTCAGGCGAGGTGAGACGAATGGTTTCCGCGTTCTGGAGCACCGTGGAGTATTCGTGTTGGCCGTCCGTGGCGTACACGACAAGCATGGGCCTTTTTTCGATTTTCGATCGACCCACGTAGGATGTATAGGTTTTACCGTCCTTGTCCACGATGAGGACAGGATCTCCCGTGCGGAGTTCGCCGAGGTACACCGTCTTCCCGCCGGGCACCCTCACGTAGGAATGCACCGCCCCGGCGTTTATGCGGAAGGGTCGCGGAGCGACGTAGGGGTTTTCGATATTCTCGGCATGAACCAGGAACATTCCCCGGTTGCTGTTGCCCACCATGAGTCCTTCCCCGGGACCGAGGTTCCCGCAGGTGTCCACGCAGACACGGTCGCCGATGCCGATGCCCCTGATCCCCGTGATCGTGAACGATGCCATCTCGCATGCCTCGCTGTCCATCTCACGGATGTAGGACGCCACGCGGCCTATCTCGGCGGGGTCCCCGGTTTCAATGACGACACCCGCCACGCCCTTCTCCATTATCGCGGCGGCGAGCCGCGCGTCATCCAGATGCCGCACGAAGGTATAGAGCCGCTCGCCCCCCCGCGGGATAAGGTTCTCTATCGGTATGATGTCCCAGTCCGTGGTGCGAACAATCACCGCGCGCGAGGCAAGCAAGGCCGCCGCCCTCTCCTCGTCTTTTTTATCTTTTATGACAACGATCTCCACGTCGTCAGGGATGTTCCGGTCGCCCCCATCCGGGGCGATCACCGTGATCCTGCCCAGTTCGCGGATCCGCTCCACGAGGTCGGCCGTCGTCACGACCGCGCTGACTCCGGATTCGAGGGCCTCCGTCACGAGGCCCTTGTTCCAGGACGGCAGATGGAGCCACACTTCCTTCATTTACCGCCGCCGTGCACGATCTCCGCGATTTTTTTCAGTATTATTTCCGGGTTCGGGTGCTGGAACACGTTTCTGCCGATCGATACCCCGGCGCCTCCGGCCTCGACCGATCCCCGCACCATTTCGAGGATCTCCTCGTCGCTTTCCATCTTCTCACCGCCGGCTATCACGACCGGCACGGGGCATCCCCTCACCACCTCGCCGAAAGTCTCCGGCGATCCAGTGTAATTGACCTTGACGATATCGGCACCCAGCTCCGCCCCCACGCGGGCGGCGTGCTTCACCACCGCCACGTCGTATTCGTTTTTTATTTTCGCTCCCCTGGTGTACATCATGGCAAGAAGAGGCATCCCCCAGTCCCTGCAGCTTCTCGAAATGTAGCCCATGATGCCGAGCATCTCCGTTTCGGTGTTCGCGCCGATGTTGACATGGATCGACACCGCATCGGCGCCAAGCCGCACCGCCTCGTCGACACTGCACACGAGGGTTTTCGCGTTGGAGTCGGGAGCCAGCGAAGTGCTCGCTGAGAGATGGACAATGAGCCCGATGTCCTTGCCGCTGGACCGATGCCCCGTTTCCACGATCCCCTTGTGCATTACGATGGCGTTCGCCCCTCCGTTCGCGATCTTGTTGACGGTATCGGCCATGTCGATGAGACCCGTGATGGGACCCACCGTGACACCATGGTCCATCGGGACGATGATCATTCTGCCCGTGTTTCTGTTGATTATTCTCTGCAGGCGTATCTTCTTGCCGATCATAGGAGCACCTCGCATCACCACGGGGCCCATCCGATGCGGGATCGTCATACCCGCACACCCGGCGGCGGGAACAGTGTCGTCGAAACGCACGAATCCCGCACCCATCCCGTTTTTCATGCAATTATTGAATGAAAAGTCCCCACGTCAAGTAATTTGGCGCAGGGGGCAAAAATAATTGACGGGCAGGAACGAATGGAGTAGCGTACATTACCTTCATCAACACGGTTGGGCAGCGGGCATGGAACCGGAAAAAAAAGACGACCCTTCATTCCAGGATTATCGCGAGCTCTGGAATTACAATCTCCAGAAAATGGAGCGGGTTCAGAGTGCCATTGAAAAATCCCTGATCGCCCTGGAAAAAAAGTACGTGGAATTCGAGCCGCTTTACGACGAAATCATCGGCCAGTTGGATGTTCTCTGTTCCATTTACTCGGCGTTCAACACGGTCGGTGGAGGTGAAGACCTGCTCAAACTCAGGGCGGTTCTCGAATCCTACAGGAAGCAGTACACGAGGGAGGGACTCGATTTCAATCTTGTGCAACGGCTACTGGGAAAAATATCGGATTCCCGCAACGCGTCCTTCGAGGAATTTCCCGCCCTCGCCCACAAGGACGCGCCGACGGTTGTCGAAGGGATCGCGGACCACGCGGAGGAACTCGCGCTGAGGAAACACAGGTGGATCACCTTCGAGCGGAACAGGTCCTGGTTCATCGCTCCCTTCAGGTCCATTGAAATAATTCCCCATCCTCCGTTCACCCTCCTGGGCGTCGAAGAGCCGGACATTCTTCGCGTAAGGATCGGATCTGAGATCGTAGGCATCCGGGACCTTCTCGCGAGGTCGCTCGAAGAACCGGTCCCTCCCCGATTCCTTCTCCTTCTGGACAACGGCGAAAGGAATTACGCCGCGAATTGTATCGGGAAGAGAATCTTCGCCGACCGCGATTTCATCTCCCCCCTCATGAGACCATTCAAAAACGCGCCGCCGAATCCCCTCTCTCCCGGGAGGGTAAGGCTCTTCGGAAAGAACCACATTCTCATCAGGGATTCAATAACGCTTACGGACGACGCCTGCAGCGACGGTCGCGTTACCGTCGATCGTCCTTGACCTCAACGCCTATAACGGTCACATCGTCACTCGTATTGATCCGCTCTTTCCCGGTGAAGGACCGAACATCGTCCAGAATATGCCTCGTGATCGTCGCGACGGGCTCCCGTGAATGACGTCTCACAAGGTCAAAAAGCCTTTTCTCGCCGTACTCCTTGAGATCCATGTCAAACTCTTCGTAAATCCCGTCGGAGAAAAGGATGAGCTTGTCCCCGGGCCCGAAGGGGGCCTCGCCCAGCTTATACTCCAGGCCCCTGATGAAACCGATAATCTTGCCGGTTCGCGAGAGAACGCTGACGTCGTCTTCATGGAGCACGTACTGATCGGGATGTCCCGCCGAGGCGTAGAGGACCCGGCCCGCGTGAATGTCGATATCCGCGATGATGCACGTGTACAGAACGGGAAGGTTCGTGTAGCGCCCGATGAATTCGTTGTTGATGGCCTTCATTATTTCCGATGGGGGTACATCATCGTATTTGAATCTCCCGTACTCGCTTTTCACGAGCATCGTGACGAGCGCCGCCTGTATGCCGTGCCCGGTCGCGTCGGCGAGAAAAACGCGCAGTACCCCGGGCCTCAGTTCAACGATATCGTAGAGATCCCCCCCCACTTCGCTCATCGGGTAAAAATGGATATCGATGGTGAAGGGCGAACCCCCATCGAGGGCGTACGTCAGAAGGTTTTCCTGGATCCGCCGTGCGAGGGAAATGTCCTCCTGTATTATGCGGTACGCCTCGGTTACCTGGTCATAGGCGAATTCGAGGGCCCTGGTCCGTTCCGTAACCTTCTCCTCAAGGTTCGCATAAAGCCGCGCGTTGTCGACCGATACGGCCGCGTATGACGCGATGGTCTTCAGCAGCTCAATCCGCTCCTCGGTAAAGGCGTGCACCGTGAGGTTGTTCTCGGCGTAGAATATCGCCGAGAGCTTCGCCTGGTGCATGACGGGGATGCAGAGAACGCTCTTGCAACGATTGCGTTGAATATGGGGATCGTTGATGAAAAGTCCGACATTTGCGGCATCATTCAGCACGAGATTTTCCCGCGTCCGGGCCACATAGTGGACGATGGCCGGCGATATCTCGCTGCTTGATTCAATGGGTTGACTCTGCAGCACGGTGATACTGCCCGCGACGATATCGCCGCTGGCCTCTATCACCAGCTTTCCATCCTTTTCAATTAACTTGGCCCCTTTCTTTGCCGCTCCCGATTCGCCGATCACCATGACGAGCTTCTTCAGAAGCTTTTCCAGAACGATCTCGCTCGATATGATCTGCGTCGTTTTGAGAAGTGTTGCCAGGTCAAATGCCATGCCTCCGGAGGAGCCGGTTGAGTGCTCGGTGACATCGCGCCTCAGGGACGACTCGGCCCGGCTTGGCGCGTATTCCGGATATTTCCGTTCAAGACCCTCCACGACCTCTGTCGCGCCGTGCCGTGAAAAAAGATTCATCGCCTCTTCGATATAGGCCCCGGCCAGAATGTCACGGCCCCGATGGGCGCAGAATTCACCGGCCCGGGCGCACGCGATCGCGGCGGTCCTGATGAAACCGTTCTCCCGGGCAGAGCGTATGGCCTCGTCGAAAAGCCTCATGGCGCGGGCTTCCTTTCCCTTCATCGCGGATCGTTCGGCCTCAACGAGAAGGTACCCATGACGGTAGTTATCGGGACACTGGACCGACCATTTCCTCATGGCCTTCTGATTCCTCGCGATTGAGGCCGAAATGCGACGCTTCGCCCCGCGGGCCGATCCACGGTAGAGGGCGGCGAGGACGAGGGAATGGAACAGGTTGAACACGGTCACGTTGGTCTGCGCATAGAGCACCTCGCCGATGGTTTCCCTGATGTTTTCGGCAACCTCCAGGGCCTCATGGTATTTCCCGTCAAGATAGAATGAGGCCATCTTCATAATCGAATAGCTGTGGGTGGTGATCCTGTAGCGGCTGATTTTTTCCCTGAAGGCGTTCTCGTCAAAGGTGTCATCACCGTAGTCGGAGAGGGACTTCGTCCTCCCCTTCTGGCTCAGGATATACTGCCGCACGAGGATGAACTCGTAGATGAACTCGTCATTCCTCGTTCGGTACACGAAATCATTGAATCCCGTCAATTCGTGGAGCACATGGTCGAGATTGTCGCCGATCCATATCCTGTACTGGATCAGGTTAACCGCCGAATACACCGCGTAATTCAAATCCCCCGTTTCAACACCTACCCTGTAGGATTCACGGAGGAGGCGAACTGTTTCCGAATAATGCCTGCGCCAGTGGCTGATCAGAAAACCGAAAATAAAGAGTATACGGGGGGTGAGATCCACGTTGTAAAAGGCGGCATTGAGGCCGAGGGCGAGCTCTCCGAATGAAAGCGCGGTTTTGTAGAAACCCATGCCGTATCCCAGGATGAGGCCGAAGGAAAGGTAGGCAAACGAGGATATTCTCGTGTTGCCGCGCTCAAGGGACATGTTGACCAGCTTCATGGCGAGAAGCGCGACAATATTGTTGTCCACGAAATAGGCGGCGGTCCCGGTATCCATGCATATTGTCATCGCCATGATCACCCCGGGATCATCCACCACGGGGGAGTCGACAAGATCGGGAACGCGCCTCCTGCCGATAAGGAATTTCGCCTTTGCGATCTCTCTCATGATCGATGAGCGGCGTACCGTGCGGGGTATACGTATCCCGAACAGGCGGAGCGCCTCGACCCCGAGCTCCACGGCCCTGGCCTGTTCCCCCATGTTGGTATACATAACGATCAGCCGGTCAAAGATCCTGGCCCGGTCGATCAGGTCCGGAGAATGGCTCATCACCACGTCAAAGAACAATGAGGCTACGTCGAAATCACCCTTGAGGTACTCCGTTTCAGCCATCTCGTAATGGAGATCCCAGGCCAGGCGGTACTCCCGGCCCCACGATTCATCGTCAAGGAGGGTGATGCCTTTATCGAAATACCCCGAGGCCTCCGCGTAGGCCGTCGCCTCCTTCGCCTTTCTTCCCGCCGCGAGGTTGAGGGTCGACAACCGCACGCGCTCCTCCCTGCGGTTCATCAGGGAAGCGCCGGCATTCAGTTGATGCGCCACGTAATAAATCTTTTCCATCAACTCGGCCTCGTTCGTCTTCTCGAGAAGAAGGGTGCCGATTCGGTAATGGATCGCCGCCCGTTCCTCGGGCTCGATCATCGAATACAGCATTTCCTGGATCCTGTCGTGGACGAAATGATAGTGGCGACCCTCGTGAAACATGTAACCCTGTTGTACCGCCACCTGAATGTCCGAGAGTATATCGGCGATCTCCCTTCCGGAGAGGACCACGAGGCTTTCG
>CAZKPR010000116.1:0-6895 GCA_964554685.1 uncultured Leptospirales bacterium
ATGGACATGGATGGAAATCTCATCGTGCATCCCACGCTGGAGGGCCGGAATATCGCCGACCTGCGCGACGCCTCGGGCCGCCATTTCGTCAAGGAGATCCTTTCCCGGAAAAACGGCCTCATTACCTACGATTGGAAGAATCCGGGGGATACCATCGCCCGCCCGAAACTTCTCGCCTACCGTCACGTTGCGGATATGAACTGGATCGTGGCGGCCGGCGGCGGTTTCGAGGAGATGGACGCACGGCTCGCCCTCCTGAGAAACATCATCATCGCCACGCTCATCGTGGCCTTCCTCGCCTGCCTGGTCTTCGTCTCCATAATGCTCTCCCGCTTTCTCAGCCCCCTGAAGGTCCTGGGAGAAGCCTCGGACAGGGTTTCCGATGGCGATCTCGGGGTTGTGCTCGATGACGATTCGAAGGACGAACTGGGGGAAATCGCGCACCATTTCAATCGAATCGTGGGGAACTTTGGCGATATCATCAAAAAGATAGCGGGGGCCGTGGACCAGGTCACCGCATCGATACAGGAACTGACCGTATCCGCGCGGGAAGTCTCCACGACGGCCACCCAGCAGGCGGCCTCGGTCAAGGAGATCGTGTCCACCATGGAGGACTCCGACCAGCTCGCGAGGAAAGTTGAGACCCGCATCGATGAAGTCGCGGTTACCGCCGCCGGCACCAGGGGCATGGTCGAGGAAGGGGTTTCCATCGTCTCGGCGAACACGGAAAAAATGGACCAGATACTCTCCAGCAACGCTGACACGATCCGCGGGATCAGGGACGTGGGAGAACAGATAGAAGGCATCCGCGAGGTGATCGCCATCATCAACGGAATAGCCGACCAGACGAAACTCATCGCCTTCAACGCCGAGCTGGAGGCCGCGGCGGCGGGCGAGCAGGGACGCAACTTCCAGATCGTCGCGGGAGAGGTCCGGCGCCTGGCGGACAACACCTTCGCATCCACTGAGGAAGTGAAGGCGAAGATCGAGGACATACAGGCAGCGTCGGAAGCCCTGGTCAGCGTCTCGGAAAACGGCACCACGCGCATCCGGGAGGGCAACGCCCTGACGATGAAGCTCCGGGAGATATTCGGAAGAATCCGGAATTCCGCCGAGGTTTCCGCCACGTCCTCGGAGCAGATCGCCCTCCTGATCAAGCAGCAGGTGGCGGCCTTCGAGCAGATACTGATCGCCCTCCGGCAGATATCGACCGGTATCGATGAATTCTCGCAATCGGCCAGGTCCACCACGGGGGCGGGAGAGTCCCTGAAGGCGGCGTGCGGAGAACTTGAGACTATTGTAGGCAAATACGGTTCCCGCGACGGCACGCGAAGATAATCACGGGGAGGAAAAACACTCATGGGTAAAGCGAGGACGTTCCTGGAAAAGGTCGGGAGAAACGCGGATTACCGCCTCACCATACGAAATAAAATACTCCTCGGGGGCCTGGTCATCGCCTTCATTTCCACGGTATGCTTCGGGATCGTGGGTACCTGCGTCACGGGGGGAACGATCAGGTCCATGGCGGAAAGCGATCTATCGCACATCACCGACAGCCTGGTCAACATGTGCGACACCCATTACGAGATAAACCAGGGGATCGTGAACAACAACCTCAACGTTGCCGACTTCTTCGTCGGCGGAAGGGCGCGTCTGAACAGGAACAACCCCGTCCGCTTCAACGCCGAGAACCAGCTGACGAAGGAAGCCCGCCCGGTCCTCATCCCGGCTTTTACCGTGGACGGGAACAGCGTCTCCGGCGACTTCGCCCTGGTTGACAGGATCACACGGATGATCGGGGGCACCGTCACCATCTTCCAGGTGATAAAAAATCCGGACGGGCTCCTCCGTGTTTCAACGAGCGTAAAAAAGGACGACGGCACCCGCGCGACGGGAACGTATATCCCTCCCTCCTCCCCCGTGTACAGGGCCGTCCTCGCCGGAGAAACCTACCGGGGATCGGCGTTCGTGGTGAACGACTGGTATATCACCGCCTACAAGCCGCTCTATGAAGATAACGCGATAATCGGCGCCATATACGTGGGCGTCCGCCAGTCAGAGCTGGAAATCCTACGCAAGAGCATCCTTTCGCTCAGGATCGGGGAAAAGGGCTTCGCCTACATCATTGACAACCATGAGGGCAGCAGGGGAACCCTGATCATCCATCCTAAAAGAAGCGGGGAAAACATTCTCGACGCAAAAGACGTCTCGGGAACGGAGTACGTGAAGCAGATGCTGGAGGAAAAAAACGGCAGCATCGCATACAGGATCGTCAATCCCGCCGACGGCTCGGTTTCCAGGAAGCTCGTGAAATTCAGGTCCATCGACAATATGGGTTGGGTGGCCGTGGCCGAAGCGGACCATGACGAAGTGTTCGCTCCCCTGAGCACCCTCCGGGGCAGCGTCATCGCCATCAGCATCGCCGTCATACTCGTCATCCTAACGGCCAGCATCGCCTTCTCCGGTTCCATCAACAGGGTCCTCAACAGGATCAAGGGTCTTCTCACGAAGCTCTCGGCGGGAGACTACTCCGACAGCATTCCCCGGGACGACATGGACCGCCATGACGAATTCGGCGAAATGGCCACCCTCTTCAATACCCTCGTCACCAACACGCGGGAGCTCCTCACCACGATCATGCGCACCACCGACGTGCTTACCGCGTCCATACACGATCTCACGGTTTCCTCCCGGGAGGTGTCCACCACGTCCAACCAGCAGGCCGCGGCGGTCAAGGAGATCGTATCAACGATGGAGGATTCCGACGAGCTGTCCAGGAAGGTAGCGTCGAGGATAGACGAGGTGGCCCGCATCGCCGGGCGGACCCGGGAGCTCGTTGAAAAGGGTTTCGCGATCATCACAAACAACCTGGAAAAAATGGAGGAGATACGGAACACCAACCAGGAAACGATCAGCGGGGTAAAATCCCTGGGATCCCAGATCGAAAGCATATGGGAGGTGGTCAACATCATCAACGGCATCGCTGACCAGACCAAGATCATCGCCTTCAACGCGGAACTGGAAGCCTCCGCGGCCGGCGAGGCGGGGAAAAACTTCCGGATCGTGGCCGGCGAGGTCAGGCGTCTCGCCGACGGCACCGTCGCCTCGACGACGCAGATCAAGGGCAAGATAAACGAGATCCAGAAGGCCTCGGACAGCCTTATACTGGCATCGGAAAAGGGTACGGAGCGAATCCACGAGGGCGTGGAGCTTTCGTCCCGGCTCAGGGAAGTATTCGGCGACATCCTGAACTCCGCGGAAATCTCCGTCGGCTCGTCGGAACAGATCGTCTCCTCGGTCAAGCAGCAGGTGTCGGCCTTCGAACAGATACTGGTGACACTCAAGCAGATTTCCAGCGGGATCGACGATTTCGCCGCCACGACAAAATCAACATCCGGTGCCGCGGAATCCCTCAACAAGACAGGAGAAGACCTTAAGATAACCCTTTCAAAATACAGGGTCGCACGGTGAAACGGCCATGGATAACCGATCGCTCTATACCCAGATAACATCCGGGGGCGGGGGTGACGCTTCCGGAGATGACGCGCAGGTAACGTACCGGAAGCTCGTCGTCGTACTTGTCGATGAAATTCCCTACGCCTTTGACGCCGGCGAGGTGAAAGAGGTGGTAATCGTCGGGGAGATTTACCGCATCCCCTTCGTTCCCCCCTATGTGGCGGGGTTGATCAACCGGCATGGAGAGCCCTATACGGTGCTGGACCTGAAGGCCCTCCTGGCGGGGGAAAAGCTCGATTCCCTTAAGGTCCTTATCATGAACCACGGGGACGACCAGATCTCGTTCCTTATCTCGGATATTGAAAAAATTATCGAGGTCCCCGAAGGGGAGATTCTCGACCCGCCCACACCGGAAGCGGCGGCGTTCTTCATCGGTGTATTCACCCGGGAAGGGCGGGAAGTTTTCATCATCAACCCCCTGGAAATTTATGACAAGCTCGGTGCGGATATCAGGAACATCTGAAGCGGATTTCGTGGTCCTCTCCTATTCCGGCGGATCGTTCCTCGTCAACCGGGAGGAGATCCTGTCAAGCCATTACGGCCGGCAGGGGGCGAACGCCGGCGCGGGTCCTCCCGTGGGCGCCATGGACTTCAGGGGGAACACGATACCCCTCGTCGACCTGGACGAGCACATGCGCCGCCACTTCGGCGAAACCATGGAGGGGCCGCCGGGAATCGTTCTTTTCATCAGGGGAGAAGGGGACAGGCCGCCATTTCCGCGGACCCGCCGCAGATCTGACGGGGAGGCGGTGGATACCAGCGTCGTCGCCATGAAAACCTCGGCGCGTGCCACCATGGAAAGCATACAGCTTTCGGAACTCCGGCCCTTTCCTTCCAATGTGCGTCAGAATCTTGCGAGCCTTGGTCTTCTGGCCGTGCGATTTCCCCCGGAATCAACGCGTCCCCAGTACCTCCTTGATCTCCGGATCGCGGCGATACTTACGGTAATACGATATCATAACACGCAGGCCAGGAATGAACATTCTCATCGTTGACGATTCAGCGCTCCTGAGGAGCATACTCAGGCAGGTCATCGGGGACCACAGCGACATCTCGATAGTCGGGGAAGCGACCAACGGCCTCCAGGCCCTGGAGATGAACAAATCCCTTGAGCCCGACCTCGTGATCATGGACATCGACATGCCCGTCATGGACGGCGTCACCGCCGTCGGGGAGATGATGAAGCACAATCCGGTGCCGATTCTCATACTGTCGAGCATCCTGGATGCGAACAACGGTTTCAGGGCCATGAAAAACGGGGCCCTCGAAGTAATGAAAAAACCGGACATCGACCAGTTCAACGATCCTTCCTTCTACCAGGACTTCTTACGAAAAATCAGGGCCCTTGCCGACGTGCCCATTCGCGTAAAAAGACCTTCCTCTTCCCACCCGGGGACCGACCCCAGGGATGTGCCGGACATAAGGATGATCGTCATGGGCGCCTCAACGGGGGGACCCGTGACCGTATCATACATCCTCTCAAGGCTTCCCGCTGACTATCCCATCGGCATCGCCCTGGTGCAGCATCTCGAATCGAGCTTTGACAGGAGCTTCGCCCGGTGGCTTGATTCCGAGACGAAATTGAAGGTCCGCCTCGCCGGGGACGGCGACGTCCCCTCACCGGGGGAAATCCTCGTGGCGCCGTCGGAATATCATCTCGCCGTGCGCGGCGGAAGGCTCGTCCTTGACGACGCCCCCCCCATCCTCAACCAGAAACCCAGCGTCAACCTTCTCTTCACCACGGCGGCGGAGTGCTACCACCGCCACCTCGCGGGGGTCCTTCTCACGGGCATGGGCGTCGACGGGGCCGAGGGATGCCTTGAGATCAAGAAAAGGGGGGGGCTCACCCTCGTGCAGGACGAGTCCACCTCCACCGTCTTCGGCATGCCCCGCTCAGCGATAGAACGTGGCGGCGCCACCGCGGTCCTGACCGACGAGGGAATCGCACGGTACCTTATGAAACTCGCGGGGCGCCCATGACCGCGCGAATGAACATGAAACCCCGGATCGAGGAGCTGCTCCTGCTGGTCGAAACCCTCACGGGGATAACAATACCCGATACGGATTACGGGAACCTCTCGCGGACGGTCCTGGAGCGGTGTGAACAGACCGGAACGACGCCGGAGCGGTACATCGAAGCCCTCCACGCGGACGGGGATGAACGGGCATGGCTGGTCAACCGCATGATGATCAATGAAACCTACTTTTTCCGGGAGGAGCGTCATTTCTCGGTGCTGCGCGACGTCGTCTTCCCCCGACTGCGGGCGCGGGACGGCACCACCGTTTTCTGGTCCGCCACCTGCTCGACCGGCGAGGAGGCCTATTCCCTGGCGGCCCTGGCGGAGACGCACCTGGAAAAGCCGTTCATTATCCACGCGACGGACATCAACGGAGATTCCATCGGGAAGGCGATATCCGCCCGGTACGGAAAAAATTCCTTCCGCGAAGACGGCTCCTCCTACCATCACCTGGTCCTCGCTGCTTCAGCTCGCGAGGGCGGTGATGTGGTCATCGGCGACACTCTCAGGAAACGCGTTGCGCCGGGCCGCGCCAATCTCTACCGGGACGACACCGATTCGTTTCCCCGCGAAGTGAACGTGCTTTTCTTCAGGAACACCCTCATATACATGAAGCATTCGGTCAAGCAGGAGATCCTGAATCGCCTTGCGGGCAGGATGGCTCCCGGGGGATATCTTTTTCTCGGCTCGTCGGAAATGCCCCTGGTCGTCAACCCGCTCCTCGAGCTCGAGGAGCACCATGGTTCATTCTTCTTCATCCGTAAGGACCGGCAATCGCACGTCCTCCCGCCACCCCGCCTGCCCGGGGAGGTCCCTCACGCGCGTCATCGCGACACGTATACGGCGCCGCCCCGGCGCGCCATTGATTCCCTGGCGGTGCGGGAAGCGGCCCGCGGCTTTTTCGAAGACCAGGGCTTCGGCTTTTCACCGGACGATCCGACCCACCTCATGGCCGAGCTCCTGCATTACGCGCTTCACTTCATAAACTCGATGAAGATCGGACCGGCCACGGAGATCGTTTCGATCATGGAGCGGATACATGCAGATGAAACGGTTTGGCACCTGAAGGGATTCATCGCCCTCCTGAAAGAGGAGAAGGATAGATCGTCCCGGTGCTTTCAAAAGGCACTGGAATTGAATCCCCGTTTCTGGCCCTCCAGGTGGTACCTCGCCTCCACCATGAAACGCAGCAGCGACGACAGGGCCACCGCGGAGTACGGCAAATGCAGGGAACAGATACTCCGGTCCCTCGAGGGAGGGGACGAGTCCTTCCTGTTTCTCCTCGAGGGATTCAGCGAAAAATATTTCCTGGAAATGTGCGAACAGATGATCACGGCCCCGGCGGGGCGGTCATAATGCGG
>CAZKPR010000116.1:6905-12247 GCA_964554685.1 uncultured Leptospirales bacterium
CAGCTCGTCGAGATACTGCCCGATAAATGCTTCCCTTTTTATCGGGCAGTATCTCGACGAGCTGGACGACAATATCACGAACCTGGAACAGGCCCTGATCGCCCTCAAGCGCGATCCCGAAAACGACGAGGAATTGAACCGGGCGACCCGGATCCTTCACACCGTCAAGGGCTCATCGAGGATGCTCAAGTTCAAGACAATGGAAAAGCTGGCCCACGGCCTTGAAAATGTCTTCAAGGGGATAAGGGAAAAGCGCTACGAAATCAGCGAGAGCATCGTGCACCTCGTACTTGTCACGGCGGGAAAATTCCGTGAAGGGGCCCGGCTCATCCGTGAAAAAGGCGATGACGCCATGGACATCGAAGGCATCCTGAAGGCCTGCGAGCTCGCCCATGCCGGCGAGCCCTTCGATGCCGGAGGCGCCCTCCTCGATGTCCCCCGCGTCGAAACCGGCCCCCGGGACGTCGCTCCTGCCCCTTGCGAGCCGATGGCGGCCCCGTCCATGGAACAGACCAGCGTGCGCGTTAAAACCGATCGCATCGACGCCATCATCCGCATGCTGAACAACCTCATCATCAACCAGTTCCAGTTCAAGAAGCACTTCGAGGACATCGTATCGATCGAGGAGGGCCTCAGGGCCAGGGATGGGAACGCCCTCCGGGTGCCGGGAGAATTGCTGAAAAAGCTCGGTAAAATGCGGAAATCCTTCCGGGAACAGATTGAAATCATCGAGCGCGACACCTTTGACCTCCAGGAGAGCGTCATCGGACTCAGGTTGTTTCCCCTCGAGATCATCCTGGGAAGCCTGCCCGGCATGGTGGAGGAGCTTTCCATATCGCTGAAAAAGCGCGCGCGACTGTCGATAGCCGGCGGCGACGTGGCGATCGACAAGCTCATTCTTGAAACGATTCACGATCCCCTGATCCACCTCGTGCGCAATGCCATGGACCACGGCCTCGAAACACCGAAGGAGCGCGCCCGTGCCGGCAAAGACCCGGAGGGAAAGCTTGACATCGCATGCCGCGCGGAGGGGGGCGGCATCACGATCACCCTGCGTGACGACGGCAGGGGCATCGATTACAGGAAAGTCAGGGCCCGCGCCGCGGCCCTCTTCCCCGCGCGAAAGGATGAAATCGAAGCGATGTCCGAGGGCGAGCTGGCCTCCCTTCTTTTTCTTCCCGGTTTCAGCACTTCCGGGGGTGTCACGGAACTGTCGGGACGGGGTGTGGGCCTGGATATCGTCAAGCACAACATCGAGAAGGTAAAGGGGCGCATTTTCGTGGAGAGCGAGCCGGGGACGGGCACCCTGTTCACCCTGACCCTGCCCCTCTCGCTGGCTACGATCGAGGGCTATTTCGTCAGGTCCGGAGGATTGAAATACTTCGTGCCGGCCAATTACATCGGCGAAGTCCTCATGGTGGCGCGCGGTGAAAGAATCAAGATGCTCAACAGGGACGCCGTTCGGGTTCGGGATAAAATCGTCCCCCTGTACGACCTCGCGGTACTTCTGAACCATGAATCATCCCCTATGGCCGACACGAGTTTCGCCCTCATCGTCGAATCCCTCGGCACCATCATGGGGCTGGTGGTCGAGTCGGTCCTCGAATACGTCACCCTGATATACAAGGCCCTTCCAAAAAACATCCGTGAAATCGGTTATCTTCACGGGATCGTGTTCGATGAAAGCTACGATCTCGTCACCATTCTCCATGTCCCCGCCCTGATCGAGCGGTCCAAACGGCTTACGGACATGGATCTGAAAACGCGCTACACCTCGGACGGAAGAGGGGGAAGAACGGCCCTTGTGACGGACGATTCCCTCAATTCACGGGAGATCCAGAAAGCCATCCTCGAAACGGCGGGATACAACGTACTCACCGCCAGGGACGGCATCGAGGCCCTGGATACGCTCAGGTCACGGAACGTGGACATCATCATCACCGATCTCATGATGCCACGTATGGACGGCTTCACCCTCATGGAGAACCTTCAGCGGGACGGGACGCTGGGGAAAATCCCCGTGGTGGTGGTGAGCAACGACGACGACGGCGAGACTTCGCGCCGCGCCCTGGCCATGGGCGCGAAGTCATACATCGTCAAGTCTGACTTCGACCGGAACAATCTCGTCGAGGTCGTGGAAAAACTGATCGGATGAAACCGGAGAAGCCGATGGCAAAAGGAAAGAACATACTGGTCGTCGAGGATTCCGATCTCGTGGCGGGAATGCTGACCGAGTTCCTTGAAGGCTCCGGCTGCACGGTAATACGGGCGGCAAACGGCCTCGAGGGAATCCTGCTGGCCTATCGTGAGATACCGGACCTCATCGTCATGGATGTAGAGATGCCCGTGCTCCAGGGCTACCAGGCGAGCCGCCTCCTGAAATCCCGGCGCGGCGTCCGCGACATCCCCATCATCATGCACACCTCCCTCTCGGAGGACCGGGACGAATTCTGGGCCCTTTCCTCTGGGGCCGACGCCTTCATAACAAAGGACTTCGAGAATCTCGATCCCCTCCTGGAAAAGATCCGCTCCCTGGCCGGGAAAAGGCCCGTCGACACCGCGTCGATCAGGGAGGACGGGGCCAGGATGGACGATTACCATGTCATGGAAATGCTCGGCACGACACTCGACAGGCATCTCTTCCAATCGGTCATCCTCAACCGGCTTTCAGGCGCGGGATGCTGCATCGAATCCCTCCGTGACACCGCGGAACAGGTGCTCGGGGTGTTCGACAGCGTCTGCGGTTCCGACATAGCTTCCATTCTTCTCCGGCACGGGAAGGAGTGCCTTGCCTACGTGAAAGCCGGAACCTCCCTTCATGAGCGCGACACCCGCGATTTCCTGAAAATCTGCATGGAGGATTTTTATCGGGCCTTTCCCGAGGCGTCGAAAAAGGAGATCATCCCGGAATTCATCGGAGCACGGGGCCAGGAAAACCCCGGGGACGCGGACATGAAAGAGGAAACGATCCGCTCCTACGCCCACTGGCCACTGAACGGCCATTGCGGACCCGTGGGGACGCTCCATGCGGGGAACCGGATCAACAACTACTACTCCGAGGTCATCGGCGACAACGTAAGGGTTTTCGCCGAAGGCGCGGCCTCGATCCTCGAAAACGCCATGCTCATGAAAAGCGTAAGCGAAATGGAACGTAACATCCGAAATGTCTTTTCCAAGTTCGTGCCCGCCGAGATCATCGACGACATGGCGGGACAGGGGAAGGCTTCGCTCCTGCTTTCAGGGGAGAAGCGGAACGTGGCGGTGCTGTTCTCTGACATCCGCTCCTTCACGGAGATATCCGAGCTGAATAAACCCGAGGACGTGGTGGCGTTCCTCAACCGCTATTTCGAGACCATGGCGGGGGCCGTTCTCCGCCACGGCGGCACGGTGGACAAGTTCATCGGTGACGCGATCCTGGCCGTCTTCGGGGCGCCGAAGGCCTACGACAACAACGCCGAGCGCGCGGTCAACGCCGCCTTCGACATGCTCCGCTCCCTGGCCGACATTGACACCGGGGGGCTGGTCATGCCGAAAACCGGCCTGGACATGGGGATCGGCATACACGAGGGCGACGCCATCGTGGGAAACATAGGCTCCCGTGAGCGGTTCGACTACACCGTCATCGGCGACACCGTAAACCTCGCTTCCCGGCTGGAGGGCCTCACGAAGTTTTACAAGAGCCATATCATCGTGTCACAGAGCGTCCGGGACAAGCTCAAGGACAGGATCACCTTCAGGGAGATCGACCGCGTTCGCGTAAAAGGGAAGGACATTCCCACCACCATTTACAAGATGGAAAACGTGAGGAAGCACCGCATTACCGACCAGGTGATGCTCGACTACAACAAGGCCATGAGCATGTACAGGATACAGAACTGGGAAACCGCGACGGAGTACTTCAACAGGGTCCTCGAAAAGATCCCCGACGATTACGTATCCGCAATGTACGTGGAGCGCTGCAGAAAATTCGCCGAGACCCCCCCTCCTCCCGACTGGGACGGGACGCAGAACCTCACCAGCAAGTAGGGCGAACACCTGCCGGGCTGAAGGGGTGGCGGGAGTCCGTCATCGATTCCATGGGTCTTCCCCGGCGCCCCTATCTTCTCTCCCGGAGGTAGGATTCCACGCGGTCCAGGCCCTCCCTGATGTTTTCCAGGGAATTGGCGTAGGAGAAGCGGATGAAGCCCTCGCCGCCGGACCCGAAATCCACCCCCGGCGTGACCCCCACCTTGACCTTTTCGAGTATGGTGAAGGCCTCCCGGTAGGAGTCGTCGCAGAAATCCCTCGCGTCGGCGAAGACGTAGAAGGCCCCCGTGGGCTCCACGTGGATCCGGAAGCCCATCTCCCTGAGGCGGCGGATCATGTACACGCGTCGTTCGTTGTAGGTGCTCCGCATGGTCTCGACGTCGGGCCCGGCGTGGCGGAGCGCCGCGAGCCCGGCGATCTGCACGAAGCTGTTGGCCGAGATGGCGAAATTCTGGTGGAGACGCTCCATGGTGCGCGAGAACCCCTTCGGGAAGATCAGGTAGCCCAGGCGCCACCCCGTCATGGCGTAGAGCTTCGAAAAGCCGTTGATCACGAAGGCACGGTCCGTGTACTCCAGTATCGACGGCGCCCTCCCCTCGTAGACGAGGCCGTGATAGATCTCGTCCGAGAGGATGAACTGCTCCTCGAACCCGGCGATCTCCTCGAGGTGGGCGCCGTTCATGACGATCCCCGTGGGGTTCGATGGGGAATTGATCAGTATCGCCTTGGTGCGCTTCGTGAGAAGCCGGCGTATGACTTCCGGGCGATAGATGAATCCGTCCTCGGGCAGGGTCCGCGCCTCGAGGACGACCCCCCCCACGGCCTCGACGAAATTCGGATAGCAGGCGTAGTGCGGGTTGGACACGACCACCTCGTCCTCCGGCTCAAGGAGTGAAAGCATCATGAGAAGCATGGCCGGCGAGGTTCCCGAGGTGACCAGGACGCGGTCCGGCGTCACGGAAACGCCGTATTCCCGGTGATAGTGGGCGCATATTTCCTCCCTGAGCTCACGCATCCCCAGGGCGTGGGTGTAGTGGGTGGCGCCGGAGCGTATGGCCCCGATCGCCGCCTCGCGTATCACCTCGGGGGTCTCGAAATCGGGCTCCCCCACCTCCAAGTGAATGATGTCGCTTCCCGCCTTCTCCATCTCCTCGGCCCGGGCCATGACGTCCATCACCATGAAGGGCTTCACCCCCAGGACCTTCCTCGATATCATTTTTCCGCCGTTGCTGTTCTTCATGTCGTTCATGTCGCCGGCTCCGCACCGCCAGTGGAATCCCGTCTCCTTACCGGGGGCGCCCCGCCCTGTCAAGGTG
>CAZKPR010000117.1:0-12246 GCA_964554685.1 uncultured Leptospirales bacterium
GGTTTTTAATCATAACGGCTGTGGCGGTGTCAGGGGTGCAGTCAATCTGGGAAAATCCGGCTTCGACCATGACCCTGAAGAGCTCCTCAGATGCGTTGCAGGGGTTGATTCCCATGGTCCTCAGCTTAAGGCGGAGTCCACGCCCGGAAAGCTCTCGGCATATCGCCTCGGCGTGCCCCGGAGGGTCGTTGAAGGTTGAATCGACGAATTCGAAGGTAATATCGCCGAGACGACCCGATGCGTCCTCGATTTCATCGGCAATCCGTCCAGCTGAGCGAAGCCGATAGCGGGGTCCCTCGATGCAGGCGTAGGTGCAGTAGACGCACCGGTGGATGCATCCCCTCTTCGTCTGCACGGGGTAGGCCCCACGCGCCCGGTACGGCTCATAGTCGACCCAGCGATCGATGTCCGCGAAGGGAAGCCCCTCCAGGTCGTAATAATCAACTGAATACGGGACCGCCGTAGCATCGCCAACAAGGACACCGGGGATGGCGGCGGCGTCTCCCCCCTCATTGAGGCAGCGGAGCAGGGCCGGCAGGAGGACCTCCCCCTCCCCGCGAATTCCGTAATCCGCGCCGTAATGACGCATGTAGTATTCGGGAAATATGCTGAAGCCGCTTCCCCCGAGAATTACCGGCGCGTCCGTTGCCGCGTTGAGGGGCTCAACGAAGTCATCGCGTATCGAGTCGATGTATGAGGTGGGGTTCAGGATATCCATGTCGTCGATATTCCTGATCGAAAGGGCGATATACTCAGGGTTGAAATCACGCACCGTGTCGATCAGTCCCGATGCTCCCCGGAAGGTCCCGTCATGGATCAGGATCTCGTGGTCATCTTCGATAGTGGCGGCGAGAAGGCAGAGGCCGAGGGGCGGCACCGGGTAAGGCCTTGTTTCCGTATTCGTGTTGATGAGAAGCACCCTTTTTTTTCGCATGATGAAGTCCTCACCATTTCACCGACGGCCTCACGGCATTGCTGCCCGTGACGCCATACTCGTCATTAAGAACCTTGTGCAGTCGCTCCCTTCCCCGCATTTCCGCAAGCTCGATGGGCCCCCTGTCGATCCCCATAGATTCACGTATCGCGTTAACGAACTCACTATCGATGCAGACTTCCCGTTCCATCGCGGAAAAGCATGAATTGATGAATACCGCGAGAAGCAGCAGAGAAAGATCATCGTACCGATCACCATCGATCGACAGGGAGGTCGTTGTGGGGCTGACGGGATAATCGTAAAACCCCGCGCCGCTTTTCTTTCCCTTTCTGCCCGCCTCCGCCAGTGCTTCCAGAGCTCCAACCAGTGGCGCGTAATACCCCGGATCGGATGAACATTCAGCATAGGAGCTCACCGCGGCACGGGCAACGTCAATACCGACGGCGTCAAAGAACTCGAACACGCCCGACGGGTGAATCTCGCTCTTCACGATTTCGTCAAGAACATGAAAGGGGATCTTCTTCTCGAGATGCACGCGGTACGCGGTCGCCTGGTAGTCCAGGAGCACCCTGTTCAGCAGAAACGACTCAGATTCTGGTAATTCGATATGCCGCCTCCCGATGGCGGCAAGAAAGGAGCGAATGCTGTTTCGAGTCTCCTCTGAAGATTCCCCGGGAAAAACGATTTCCGCGATGTTTCTCAATTTAACCGGGTAAAAAAAGTGCACGGCGGCGAAACGCTCCCTGCGGCGCATTTTCATTGACAGCAGGGATGGGAGTATCGAGGAAGTAGTGGATACGAGCACCGCCGAGTCACCGGCAATTGTTTCAATGACGCCGAAGAGACGACGCTTTGCCTCGACTTCCTCGGTGATCGTTTCGAAGATGATATCGCAGCCTTCAAGGGCATCGATTGATGCTGAGAACAGCACCGAATCCATCCTCCCCCGCATCCACGCCGCGTCGGCTGCCCGGCTCCTGACAAGGCGTTCGCATTTTCGGGCATGCCTTCGGGAGAGTTCTCCGCATTGCTTTTCATTCCTCACCACCCACACCAGCGGAAAGTCAAAATCCGAAAAAAAATTAAACAGATCTGTCCCCATGTGACCGCCGCCAACGAGGCCGATTCTGAAGCGGGGAGAGGATTCACTACACATATCGCGAATGGTCATGGCCGGCGATTTTTTTGCAATAAAAAAAATCCACCTCCGCAACCTTGTTGACATGGTTCAAAAGGTCCGTCGATAATGAATTTACCGGCGGCAGGGACCGCCGGACGCGAAAGGGGACCCGAAACGTGGCACATGAAATGCGGCTGGCAGTCCGTGGTTATGAACTCGATTCCTTCGGCCATGTCAATAACGCCGTGTATCTCAACTACATGGAACAGGCGCGCTGGGAGATACTTAATGAACTCGGCCTCTACGGCCGGCTCTTCGGGAGCGGTTTTGTCCTCGCCGTGACCGAGGCGACCATACGCTATTCCCGCGAGGCGAAGGTCTACGACGAACTCGTAATCCGAACGGAGATGAAGCACCGTCCTCCCTATCTCCTTTTCACCCATGTCATCAACCGCGCGGATAACGGTGATCTCGTCGCGCGGGGGACGATCAAGACCATACTGGTTGACGGCGATCGGATTCCCCACGATATTCCCGAATCGCTTATACCGGGGGAAAACGATAATTGATCATGGATCGCTCCGGTATATTGACCTGGCGCAGGGACGGCTCAATCGGCATACTGACCATTGACAACCCGCCCCAGAACCGCATCCCCGCCCCTGACTTCGCAGAGCATGACCGGCTGCTCGAATGGATCGGCCCAGACGACCTCAGTGGCGTCATTGTCACCGGGAAGGGCAAGCACTTCTCCGCCGGTGCCGATATCGATACTCTCCGTGTTGCCGCGCGTGATCCCGCGGGCCTCGCCGCGGGCCTGGAGCGGGGCAAGCGTCTTCTCGATCTCCTGGAAAACCTCGAGATTCCCTCTATCGCGGCAATTCGCGGCGCCTGTTTCGGCGGAGGACTGGAAATAGCGCTCGCATGCCATATCCGGGTATGCGGCCACAACGCCCTCTTCGCCTTCCCCGAAGCGAACCTGGGAATCCTCCCGGGAATGGCCGGGACGATACGGCTTCCCCGCTGTGTCGGCCCCGGACGCTCGCTGGAAATGTTCCTCGGCGGCGACACCCTGGACGCGGAACGCGCCATGGCGATCGGCCTGGCTGACCATATCGTTCCTCCCGGCGATATTTTCGATTATTCCATGGGGCTCATGAAAAAAATGGTTGATGAACGTCCCCTCAAACTGGTGAAATCCATCGTCCGGGCCGTGAAGAACTCGATGACGTTACATCACGACGAGGCGATGCACGAGGAGACGCGTATATTCTGCGACTTCGCGCGCGATATTTCACCGGGACTATGAGACCACGGCAGGGAGGAAACGCGGGAGGCCGATACGCCCTTCCCCACGCGCTGACATGAACAATCCCACATGGAACATCCACGGCACGATCGGCCACCTCGTACTGAACGACCCCCCGTCGAACGGGATGGACCGGTTTTTTTTTCTGAATTGAAACGCCTCACCCTCGAGACAATTCCCCGTTCCGGAGTAACAGGAATCGTCATACGTGGCGAGGGCAGACATTTTTCCTCCGGGGCGGACCTGGATGACCTCATCGATATGCTCCGGGAGGCGGGAGACCTTCAGGGATGCGGCGCCGCGGGATCATCCCTTCTGGTTGAACATCTCGACCGGTTCCGCTTTTTCCAGAGGTGCGATGTTCCCGTTGTTGCCGCGATACGGGGAGTATGTCTCGGCTCGGCCCTCGAGCTCGCCCTCTTCTGCCATCGGCGCGTCTGTGGCCGGGGGGCCGTCCTGGGCCTGCCTGAATCCACCTTCGGTCTTATCCCCGGCTGCGGCGGCGTGAGCATGCTGACATCCCTCGCGGGAAGCGGTAGATCAATGGAACTCATACTCTCGGGAGAAACCTTCAGCGCCGAGGAGGCTTTCCGGTGGAACATCGTTGACATCATCTGTGAGAAGGATAACGTGCTGCAGGAAGCCGAAGGATGTATCGAACGAATCAATCAAAGCTCACACACAATCATCGATGAGGAATAATTTTCGACAGGAACGATCATGATGAAGAATGTAGATGTGCGCATCGCGGGAAGCGGCGCGTTCCTTCCGGGGGAACCGGTCCCATTTGATGAAATCGACCGTTATCTCGGCGTCATCACCGATGCCCCCGCCAGGGTCCTTCGCTGGATTGAGCGCATAAGGCCCGTCATGAAGGAGATGCTTGATATCGAGCGGTATCACTATGCCATCGACCCCGAGACGCGTCTGGTCACAGAGGATAGCGTCACCATGGCCGCGAAGGCCGGGCAACGCGCCCTGGCCGCCGCGGGAATTGATGCCCGCGATATTGATCTCATCGTTTACGGAAGCGCCCACATGGATCAGATGCCCACGCCCACCGTGCGCATACAGGAGGCGCTGGGTATAGAACGGTGCGCCGAGCTTTCAATACACGCGAACTGCACATCGGCGTACAAGGCCCTCCTCGTTGCCTTTGACCTCATCCGAAACGGCAGGTATCGAAACGCCCTTGTCCTCTCGTCGGGGATTTCTTCCTCGGAGCTGCGCGCCGAATACTACAACCAGCCCCTGATAAAAAAAGAGGACGTGTTCCTCCGGTGGTTTCTCTGCGACGGAGCCGGGGCGCTCGTTCTGAAGGGCGAGCATGAAAAAACAAACGGGCTCTTCATCGAATCGGTCTACATCGAATCCGTGGGCGGGAACAAGCCCTCTCCGATGTACAATCTGCGCCCCGCCTACTGGATGAATCCCCGGGATGAATACGAAGAGGGGCGCCACCATCTCGTGCAGATGTTCCAGCAGCTCCAGGAGTATTTCAACGAAGCTGACGGCACGGTTTTCTTCAAGGGACTCAGGCGGATGATACGGGATGAAGGGATCGACCTCCGTGGCCTCCGTTTCTTCCAGGTCAACCTTCCTTCAAAGCATATCGCGGAAATGGTGCGCGACGAGTGCGAATCGCTGGGAATCCCTTCCTCGTCCCTCTACACGAGGATGTCGCGGCTCGGATATCCTGGCCCCCCGATGGCCTTTATCTGCCTCGATTCAATCCTCCGTGAAGAGACCCTCGGGGACGGAGACCTTGTTCTCAGCTTCGTTACCGAGGTGAGCAAATTCATGCAGGCTGGCTACGCCATGCGATGGCGCGGTGAGGCTTCCCGTCCCGGCTAAATCACGTCGGGCCCTTCTTTTATGAGCCAGAGCCGGCCCACGTTTTCGTAGAACTCCTCGAGGGGCATCGTTGTTTCGTACACACAATTGAAGAAATTGTATCTGGCGAGATCGTGATCGACGATTCGATCCCTCGTCTCCGCGTGCAATACGGATCCGGGCATGGGGGTGAGAATGGTATACCCGGCATACACCACCCGATGCGAAGAGGCGTAGTCGGCCATTGAACGGAAGTCCCCGGCGGTATAGTCGGGCGGGATGACGTAATTGCCGCGCACCATGATCCCGTTACCGTGAAACACCCGTATCGCCTCCTCGATGAGGCGGGCCGGGGCTTCCTTCCGATAGCGACGCAGGTCCTCCTCCCTGAATGACTCGAATCCGCAGATGACAACCTTCAGCCCTCCCCGGGCGAGCTTTTCTATCAGCGCGGGATGCTTCACCGCCGTGTCGAAGCGCACATCCATGATGAAGGTTTTTTGTATCCCCTCCTCCAGGATCCGGTCAAAAAGCCGTTCGATAAACTCCCTGTCGACGATCGTGTTCGCGTCGGCGAACCGAACGACGGGATACTCTCCGGTCATTCCCAGCTCCTCGATGACGCTCTCCACCTCACGCTGGTGATACCGACCTTCGAACTGCGACCAGATCGAGCAGAAGGTACAGCGATAGGGACATCCGAGTGAGGTGAACAGGTAGGTGCTCGGCCCGGGCGCGTCGCCCACCCGGTAGGTCGACATCCAGCGCGCAAGATGCGAGCGGTCGGGGAATATGAAATCCCTTCCCGCGGCGTCCCAATCATTCGGGGGGTGAGTCGTGAGGGCGGGGCCTCCCGGGCCGTTAACCATGATTCCCGGGACTGTCTCATCCCTTCGGCCTGCTTCGCGGGATCTGATAAAATCAATGAATACCCCGGTGGACTGACCCGGCATGATGATTTCTACGGAAGGATCCCGGAAGTCATCGGGACACACCGTCGCGTGAAGACCCCCCGCCACGGTCGTCACGTCAGGATCAATGCGCCTGGCCGCGCGGAGCAGAGAGACGGCATCGTCGAATTCCGACGCGATGACCGTGACACCCACCACGTCGGGTTGTGATTTGACCATGTACCGTTCCAGCAGTTCCGAGGGCGGCGGCGCCTGGGGGTCAAGATCGTATTCGCCTTTCATGTCAAGGACCGTGACGTCATGATCGCGGGCCGCGGAAGCAATCGTGATGAGACCCAGCGGCGGTCCGATAAGTTTCTTGTGTATGAAGGGTTTTGCCTCTTCGGGGGCGTACTGAAGAATGCCGTTGTGGGGCGAGCGGGGCGGATTGACGAGAAGTATCTTCATTCCCCTTTACCGGGAAAGCGCCCCGGCCCGCGAAGGGATATGCGCCCCGATCATCACGTGAAGGTTCTGCAGGTTAACGGCGGATGCCTCGGGATCGATGAACCTTATCATTCTGCAGAGGCTTTTCCCGGGTCCGCACTCTATGAAGGTATCGACGCCGAGGATGGTCATTTGCCGCACGGATCGGTTCCAGTTGATTCCATGGTGTATGTTGGCGACGAGATCACGGCGCACCTCGTCCGCCGTGGTTATGAGCCTCTGGTCAATGGTGGATACGATCGGCATCCTCGGCTATTCTATCTCGTAACGGGAAAGACACTCCGCGAATTCACTGGCAGCCGCGTCCATGAATTTCGAATGGTAGGGAGAACCGAATGGAAGGAGCCGGGCGTGAAGAGCGCCTTCCTCCCTGGACC
This sequence comes from uncultured Leptospirales bacterium, assembly GCA_964554685.1. Taxonomy (GTDB): domain Bacteria; phylum Spirochaetota; class UBA4802; order UBA4802; family UBA5550; genus RBG-16-49-21. The sequence goes on from CAZKPR010000117.1 coordinate 6,971, forward strand.
GCTCGAGCAGCCGTATGACGCCGTCGAGGTTGCCCGAGACGAGGAACCCGTGCTCGCTGTTCTCGTTGACGATCTCCACGTCGGCACGCGTGCCGACAATCGCCTGGAGGTCGGCCCGGTCGAGGCCGGATATCACGCCGGTTCCGAACTCACGACCTGCCGAAGCAGCTTCGATGGCGTCGAAGGCCAGCCCGATCATCGAAAGTCCCGTCTCGAAACTCACCGATCCCGCGTGATGCAGGGCGGCATACAGGCCCATGCTGTAACCCGCCGCGTAATCGGAAAGCACGTTGCCGCTGATGAGAACCCGCGATACCGCGGCGCCGTACACGTAAACGGCATACTGTGACTGGAGCTCGCTATCGAAGGAACCGTCCCGGCAGGCCGCAAAGGCCATGGCGTCAAGACCCGCATAATCGGCGGCCCGCTCGATATAGTGATCGGGCTCACCGCCGAGGCCGCGCAGTATCTCTCGCTCGTTTCCCAGATAGGAGCAGCCGAAGGCTGGAAAGATTGCAGCAATTTTTGACATCGGGATGTCCTCAACACTCGCCGGGACTACGGGAGTTCCGCGATGCCGTTTTCATGCTCGATGATGAGCATCGTCATGTCTATAATCGCACCGATCGTTTCAGCCGGGTGTTTGACCACGTACTTGCCCACGGTTTTAAGCTCGATGGTGAGCCCGTATTTCTTTTTGAATATTTCAAGCAGTTCGAGAAACATCAGGGAATCACCTTCCAGGTCCTTTATGACGTTCGTGGTGTCCTTCAGGTCGTCGAAGGGGACTTCGCATTCCTCGGAGAAGAATTCGTACACGATCCTTCGGACCTCGTCTTTTGTACCGCTATCAATCCTTGCCATGTTTTTCTCCAGACATCGGCAGGTGGCGGAATCCGTCACCCGTACTTTTTCAATACCAGAGAGGCATTGTGACCACCAAAGGCAAACGAGTTCGATATTGCAACATCTATTTTATGATTCCTTGCGTCGTGCGGCACATAATCAAGGTCCAGATCAGGGTCGGGCCTGTCATAGTTGATCGTGGGTGTGACGATGCCTTCCCGGACACCCCGTGCCGTGATGGCGGCCTCGATGGCCCCCGCGGCTGCTATCGTGTGGCCGAGCATTGATTTAACAGATGAAACGGGAATTCGACGCGCGCAGTCGCCGAACACGTTCTTTATCGCCATGGTCTCATAGAGATCATTCAGGGTTGTCGACGTGCCGTGGGCGTTGATGTAATTCACCTTTTCCGGAAGGACGCCGGCATGGCGGAGGGCCCGGTCAATTGTGGCGCTCATCCCCTCCCCGTCTTTCTTCGGCGCCATGATGTTATAGGCCTCGCTGGTGAGCCCGTACCCCGCGAGCTCGGCCTCGATCGACGCGCCGCGTCCAAGGGCCGATTCCTCCGATTCAAGGATAAGCGCCCCGGCGCCCTCTCCTATGACGAAGCCGTCCCTGTCCGCGGTGAAGGGCCTGCTGGCCTTCCCCGGTTCCTCATTCCTCGTGCTCAGCGCGTACATATCGTTAAATCCCGCTATCTCCTCGGGATTGACGGTTGAATCGGCACCGCCGACGATCACGACATCGGCGCTCCCTCCCAGTATCATGTCGTAGCCGAGCGCCATGGCGTACGCCGAGGAGGCGCAGGCGGTGTTAACCGAGTAATTGGGACCCTCTATCCCGTAATGGAGCGAGATCCACGCGGGGATCGCGTTGCTCATGCATTTTATTATCCGGTTCTTTGACGTCGTTCCCCGTTCCACGCTTGAATTCCCCGTGGAAACGACTCCGAATATGACGGCGACCCGAGCGGGATCAACCCGATTGAAATCTATACCCGACCGTTCCACCGCACCGATGGCGCAGGTATATGCCATGCGCGTGACCCTGGTCATCTGCTGGGCCAGCCGCTTTTTTATCACACCGGAGGAATGTTCATCAAACGATGCGGGCAGCTCGGCGGCAATTCTCGTTTCGAGGTTCGAGGGATCAAACAGGGTTATCGGCCCGACGCCGCTCTTGCCGGAAACGCAATTTTTCCAGTTTTCCTCGATGTCAAGACCGAGGGCCGAAATAACGTTCAGGCCCGTGATGACCGCTTTAGTTTTCATTCTTTTCCTGTAACATTCAAGGCAACTGCGTTGCACGCCCGCCGGCATGCAAACCAGCACTAATTATTTATTTATATCAAGCCGGGACACAACGGCGAAAACCTGAAACGCCTATCCCTTGCTGTCCCTGTTGCGCAGGTGCGCGTGTTTTAAATAAATTGACTGGAAGCAACGAGCTATTTTGTCAACTATTTTCATTGTCCCCGTCCATGCCTGATTCACGTACCCACGGCAGTTCCGGGTCAGTTTCCGGGGCATCGCCCCCTGCGCCGCGGGCTTTCATCATCTCGGCAAGGTGGGGATAATATCGCATGGATTCCCCTATCATGAGCTCAATCGGAAAGTCGGAAAACGATCCATAGTCATGGACGTATTCCATGTGGCGCCTCCCCATGAGATCCAGCGGATGAAATAGTGAATCTTCCCTGCCGTTGAAATCAAGGGGACGAATGCCGAATTTATCGCAGAGCGACTTGTCGAATGCGGGGGTGGATTTTACCCATTTCCCCTCGAGAAACAACTCGTTGTAGCCGTGAAACACGAAGAGGTCAGTCCGCAAGAGCTCCCGGAGTCGCCTCGTGGTAAGATGGTTGATCACGTTTGCGTATCCCACGCGGCAGGGAATGCCGACGGCACGTGCCGCGGCGGCGAGGAGAATCGCCTTCTGCACACAGAAGCCCTGCCCTTTTTCAAGGATCCTTGATGCGCGGTAGGCGCCCCTATCGAATGTATAACAATAGGGATTATAGCTGATCCCGTCCCGGACGGCGTAATAAAGACGGACCGCCATGTTGATTGCGCCGCCATTTCGCGCCGCGGATCGCGCGAAATCGCCAATCGCGGGATGGTCACTCTCGATATAAAAAGTCGGTTCGAGATATTCGTTCATGGGACAATTTTCCATGCCGCACATGAAGAAATCAATTTATTTTTTTCCATGACCCGTGGGTCATCATCATGATCCGGCGGCCATTGCGAACTCGCGCATCTGCACGCTGATGTGTTGAATAGGTAGTGTTCCTATCCTGGTGTGTCGCCTCCCGCAAAGAATTACATGATGGTGATATTATCATTGACAGCAAGAATGGGCCGTTGCAACACTATATCAGACAAAATACGGCGAGGTACCCTATGGATTTTTCCGAGACAAGATGCGAAGTATTCCAGGCCGATGAGAAGACCAATCTCCTTGCGCGAATATGGCTCCCCGACACGAAGGTCAACGCCGTCCTTATCGGCATACACGGCGGCCTGGCACACGGCGGAGACTGGGTGACCCCGGCGAAATTTTTTAAGCAGCATGGGATCGCAACCTATGCCCTGGATCTGAGATGGCACGGCACGTTTCCTCAGTACAACAAGGGCGGAAAGGTGATGTTTCATGTCAATTCCTACGACGAATACACCGCCGACATACACGCCTTTTATCTCTGGGTAACCAAGCAGCATCCTGGAATCCCGGTATTCATGCTTTCTCACTCGAACGGGGCCCTCATCGCCCTCAAGTACGGCCTTGATTACGCCGGTAAAACCGGGGTCAAGGGTTTCGTCGTATCATCTCCCTGGCTCAAGAACAAGGTCAAGATGCCCGCCCTCATGGTAAAAATGGCCGGCTTCCTCGCCAGGGTCGCCCCCACCATGGCGGTAACCCCCGAGGACTTTACCGACCGCCTTACCCATGACCCGGCGATTACCGCCCGCCATCACGCGGATACGAAATCGGGCCTTCGCGGCACGAAGGCCACGGTGAAACTTGGCGCTGAATCCATGAAAACCCAGGCATGGGTGCTCGAAAACATTCATCGCTGGAAGGGGTTCCCCGTCTTCGCGGTGATCGCGGGTCAGGACGTACTTGCCGACGCCGGTGCGAGCATCGAAGCCCTTCGTTCAATAGATGCGAAGCTGCTCACGCTCACGGTCCATGAGAATAATTTCCATGAAAATTTCAACGAGCTGAACCGGGAGGAAATCTTCTCCGATATCCTGAAATGGATCCGTAAAAACTCCGGTGCGTAGGAAGCTATATCTCGGGGACGTGATACCTTCCCATCAGGTTTTCGAAGAGGTTATCCCGCAGTCATCGGTCAACGGCAGGGACGTCACACAGGCATGATTGCCCGATTGTTATTGTTCAACCGCACGATTGCAACCGCCCTGGTACTACTCTCCCTCACCTGCTGTGCAGGTAAGGGAGTGGAGAACCTGGGCATCTTCGGTGAAAGCAGAAAGGAATCCATTCTCGGCCAGGACGGATGCACGCCGGTGCCCCTTGACGGCGTCATGATGTGGACATTCGGCGATACGATCCTCGGCTCATGGAAGGGTACCCTCTCCGTGAGCTCAACCTTCGAGGACGCGGCTTCCATGAAGGGAATGATCAGCAATTCCCTTGCCTTCTCGCCCATTCCCGATGAATCCAACGTCCGTGAGCTGTTGTTCACGTTTAACCGCGAGGGCGGATCTGTGAAGCCCTTCATCAAAAACAGTCCGGGGGAGGATCCGCGGCGCTGGCGATTCTGGGCCATCGACGGCATCCTTCTGGACGGCATCGTCTACGTGTACTATATCATTGTCTATGTAGATCCCACGATACAAAAAAGCGAAAGCCTGCTGCCGGTACGAATAATGGGGGTGGGACTCGCTGAATGGAGGATGCCGGGAAACTGGCGCCCCGGTGATCCGGTTGTCTTCAGGCGAACCGCGAGGATTTTTCATGAAGGGGAGCCGGTGTTCGGCGATTCAGTCATTCGCCGCGGTGACTATCTCTATCTTTTAGGCCATGGACCCGCAACGAAGGACCATGTTCCCGCATTCATAGCCCGCGTTGCCCCGAAAGAGCTGAAAAACAGGAGCCGCTACCAATTTCTGGGAAATAGAGGCGAGTGGCACGCTGAAATTGGCCGGGCAATGCCGCTGGTCCAGGACGTGATGGGCGAACCCTCGCTTTCATTCAACGAATTCCTTGACCGGTATATACTCCTGTATTGCAGCCTCGATGGCAAAATCAAGCTGTCATCATTTTCGAATTTCTCGGAACTTGAAGATCAACCTGCCGAGGTGATTTATACCCCTCCACCGCTGCCCAAAATCGAATCCCGGGATCATCTCTTTTACTATTCGGGCAAGGAGATTTTCCATACCCCGAAATGCATCTATGCC
>CAZKPR010000118.1:0-7074 GCA_964554685.1 uncultured Leptospirales bacterium
GTTATCAGAAGCATCAGTCCGGAATCAATCGCCCAGAGGAACACCGATATGATAATGACCGTCACCACAACGACGGCGGTGTAGCTCGTCACCTCGTCCCGCGTGGGCCAGGTGACCTTCTTCAGCTCCTCCTTCGATTCGCGCAGATAGGCAAAAAATTCACGGATTCTCTCCACGGCAGACCTACGCCTTCGTTTCCTTATGGGGAGTATGCTTGTTGCAGAACTTGCAATACTTCTTGATCTCAAGCTTGCCGGTCTGGTTCTTCTTGTTCTTGGTGACAGAATAGTTGCGGCGCTTGCACTCCTGGCACGCCAACAGTATTATCTCCCGCATGCGTCATTCCCCTGCCATGATAAAGTAGTACAAAGAAAAATGCAGTTACCCTGCAGTCAACCAATTTTATGCGTGTAAAATTGGAAATTTCCTTGTGGATTTGGGACTGTGAGCCGCGCACAAATCGCTCTCTGAGCCCACGACCAGAATTGAACTGGTGACCTTTTGCTTACCATGCAAATGCTCTACCGACTGAGCTACGTGGGCAGAGGTAGGTGGAAATGATAGAAACCACCCCTTTTTTGTCAATAAAATTTTAACAATTAATAGGGATCCATTCGGTAACGAGAAACGGGCCCTGAAAAAACAGCGGGAACCCCCTCCCGGTGCAATCCCGGATGAACGATACCAATCGGCCCCCGTTTCCGGGGGCCGCCTGTCAGTCGTTTCTGTTAATTAAAAATGATGGTATGTCCTCGTCGGAAAGGAGGCGCCTCACCCGATCGGCATCGGACCTTGAATTGATGCCCTCGATCCTTACCTTGTACATGTCCCCGTCGCGCATGACCGATACGGGATTGTGGGTCATGCCCTCGATCCTCGCCTTGAGGCCGTCGGCATTTCTACGCGAGTAAAAGGCCCCGGCCTGGACGGAATAGGCTCCTCCGCCGGAATACCCCTCCTCCTCGCCGTAATCGTCGGATACCGCCTCGAAGCCGCGGTTCCTGCCCCTGTTTTCCCCTTCCGCCAAATCATCCGTCTCGCCTCCCTTGCCGGCAAGCTGGATACCCACCTGGACCTCGCCGGACTTCAGCATGCCGAGATCCCTTGCCGCGGCATGGGAAAGGTCGATAATCCTCTTGCCGCGGTAAGGACCGCGATCGTTGATGCGCACCATCACGCTTTTTCCGTTTTCGAAATTCTTGACCCTCACCATGGTCCCGAAGGGAAGGACGCGGTGAGCCGCCGTCATGTCATTCATGTCGAACCGCTCCCCCGACGCGGTCTTCTTGCCGTGGAACTCGCGGCCGTACCATGACGCCGCTCCCGTCTGGTAGTAGCGGTCTTTTTTATAGGACGAAGTATCGCCCCGGTCGTCCCATTGGCTCATCCGGGACTCCGCCGCGGGACCTCCTCCTTCGCGGGTATCGCTGAATTCATAGGTTTCCTCGTCAACGCCATGGGCCTCGCCCCCGCCGCGGAAATCACGCTGTTTCGCCATGGATCCCTCGGGCGTGCAGCCCGTCGTCACGGAGAGCGCGAGGATCCCCGCGACTGCAATAATCCAGAATCTGGATAAGGACTTCATACCGTACCTCCAACCTTGCGGCCACGGTCATAGTACCGCGGCAGTGGTTCTTATAAAAGTATCGGACATAACGTTTTCAGTCTTTAGATTAAAAATATGGCATCATCGCGCAGTCACGCGCCGTTCGGTCCGGTTAGGGGGAGAATGCAGCCGGTTCGGACGCGCCCCAGGCCGGCAAAGCCTCGATGTATACCTGGCGGCACCCTGGCGGAAAAGCGCGCCGGCTTTTTTCGCAATGCGACATAAAACCTTCTTGACCGCACCCCTCGTATCCTGTTACGTGTATACCCCGGAGGGCCCGGTACCCTCCGGGCAGGGCACCTTGACGCGGCAGGGATAAAAATGAAAATTGTCACGAGCAGGCCTACCATCACCCGCAAGGAGCTGGAAGCGGTCCTGGACTGTCTCATCAACGACGAGTTGGTGGCCGGGGAATCGGTGCGCCACTTCGAGACGGCGATCGCAAAAATGATAGGGCTCAAGCATTCCCTCGCCACGACGTCTCTCACCGCTGCCTACCACCTGGTATTCAAGGCCCTTGAAATCGGCGAATCGGACGAGGTCATCATCCCCTCCTTCTTCCCCCAGGCGCCGTTGAGCGCCCTGGCAATGACGGGGGGAAAGGCGGTCCTCCTCGATATCGAGAAGGATTCCATCTTCCCCGCCGTTAGAGCGGTGAGGGAACGGATCACGCCGAAGACCAGGGCCGTCGTCACCGGCGACCTCTTCGGCTTCCACGGCGACCGCGAGGGACCGGGAGAGCTCGGCGTTCCCGTGATCGAGGACATTTCCCATTCCATCGGGACCGAGCGGGACGAAATCCCCGCGGGGAGGAACGGGTCCTTCGCCGTGGCGTCCTTCGACCCGGCCGGCATCATCACCACTGGAAACGGGGGCATGGTGCTCACCAACAACTCGAAACACTACTCCGTCATGAAGGAGCTGCGGGGAAACGGGAAGGAATGCCTCCACTTCGACTACACCATGACCGATTTCCAGGGCTCCATGGGGATAACCCAGATCGCGAAGCTTCCCGATCTTCTCGCCAGGCGGCGTGAAATCGCGCGGCTATACCACGAATCCGTGCGGATCACCCCCCACGCCACTCCCTTCCTCTTCGGCGATCAATTCGCCTACCAGTCATTTCCCGTCCTCTTCAATGCCACGGACGAGAGAATCGAAAGCTACTGGCGAAAAACGAAGATCGAGATGACCCGATCCATCGGGCACCCCCTCCACCGTCTCATCGGCCTGGGCGGCGCCGATTATCCCAACACCGAGCGGTACGCGAAGAAGCTCTACTCCGTCCCTCTCTACCCGACCCTGAGCAGGAAAGACGTGGAAAAAATCTCACGCGCCATGGCCGGCTTCATATGATCCCCCCCGGAGGGTTCCCAAACGACCGGCCCCCCATCGTATAACGAAAAAGGGGATGCCCAGGCATCCCCCTTCCGTCTTCGAAAACCGCCCCGTCCCCGTCATGTCCGGGCCGCAAGCACTTCCTTAACCTTGTCCTTGATTTCATCCAGATTCGAGGACTTCGTCACGTAGGCGTCGGCGGTCCAGGTCATGAAGTTGCTCTTGTAATTGGAATAGGCGGTGTAGATGATGACCGGTATTTTCTTGTCCCTCGAAAGGATTTTCCCAAGGGCCTCGATCCCGTCCATCTCGGGCATCCTGATGTCCATGATGACGCAGTCATACCGGCCCGCCTTCACCTTTTCAACGGCCTCCCTGCCGTTGGATGCCTGGTCCACCTCGTATCCCTCGTCCTCGAACTCCATGGAGTAGAGCTCCCGCTGGTGCTTCTCGTCTTCAACTATCAACAACCGTGCCATAATCCCCTCCTGAACGATCCGCACTCGGTCCCGCGGGGCAACGCGCCCGCTTCGTTCCTCATTACTGGATGCTCCGAAAATATTTTTCAAACACTTTTTTTAATAAAAATTGCGCGCCGGCCCCGCCCGGGAACTAACCCGGAACGGGAAGGCGGACCATGAATTCCGCCCCTCCGCCTTCAGGGTTCGTCGCCAGGATCTTTCCGTTATGATCCTTGACGATCTTTTTCACGATGGCAAGGCCCAGGCCCACGCCGGTGACCTTGGTTGAGTAAAAGGGCTCGAAGACCGCGCCGGGGTCATCCAGGTCGATCCCCGTTCCGCTGTCACGTACCCGTATCGTCACCGTGTTCCCGTCGCTCTCCGTGCGAATATCGATCCGGCCGCCGGAAGGGGTCGCGTCGATTGAGTTCTGGATCAGGTTCAGCATGACCTGCTTGAGCTGGTTGAAGTCCGACTTGACCAGGGGGATCTCCTCGGAGAGGTCGAGGTCAACCAGTATCTTCCTTTCCAGGAAGATGTTCTTGAGAAGATTGACCGTGTCGGTGACCACGTCGTTGATATTATTGAATTCCTTTATGAACTTCGCCGGCCGCGTGAAATCCATGACGTTTGAAAGGGTCTTCTCGAGACGCTCGCATTCCTTAAGGATGATTTCCGCCGAGGTGTCGATTTTCCCGGCGATCTTCGATTTCTCTTTCGGCAGCTGGATGATCCTCCGGGCGTACCCACCCATGGTCACCAGGGGATTGCGGATCTCGTGGGCCATGTGCGCGGCGATCCTGCCCACGGCGGCGAGTTTTTCCGATTCCACGATGGCCTCCTGGCGCGAGGAAAGCTTCCGCATCTCGCTGCGAACGGAGTCAAGACTCCGGTAGCTTTCGATCGACATGGCGGCCTGGGAGGAAAAAATCGAGAGGAGCTCGCTGCTTTCCTTGGAAATGGGGGCGTTGTTGAACTTGTTGTCCGCGACGATTACGCCGATCGCCCTGTTCAGGGCGACGAGGGGCGTGACGATGAATTCCCTCACGTCCATGAGCTCACGTATCTCCGGTTCCACGCGCTCGTCGCCCCACGCGTCACCCACATGGACGCTCTCCATGGTGTCGAGGGCCCGCACGAAAATATTCTCCGACTTGAGGGGTATCCGCACCGCCAGCACCCTGTTCAGGAGATCGACCCCGGCTTTCATCTCGATGGTCTTGACCTCCCTGAGAAAGCCGTCGGTCTCCCGGGACGCGGCGTTCCATATCTCGATCGCTTCGTCGAACGAATCGGGCCCAACGGCCATCTTGCCCATCAGGGCCCCCTCCTCGACGAGAAAAAGCATGGCGCGGTTGAACCCGAGGCCGGTCCCTGAGGTCACCCCGGTGAGAATGGTGAAAAGCACGCGATCGATCTCGTCGTCCTTGCGGATCGACTCGGTTATCTGGCTCATGAGCGATATCTGGTAATCGTTCCTCAGCTTTTTCGTCACGTCGTCGATCACGATGATGATCTGGTGGGCGTTCTGTATGACGATGTCGGATATCTTGATGTCGGCGATGACCGATACCTTGTTCAGCGTGAGGAGGTGCGTTTTTTCAAGCACCGTGGTAGCCCCGGTTTTCCGCACGCGGTCGATCCCTCCCTTCAGGCGGGCGTTCACGAAATAGAAGATGTCCTCGATTCTCCTGTCGTACAGATCATCCCGCTGGATCTGGAATTTCTCACAGAAACCCTCGTTGGCGAAGAGCACGCGGTCGTCGTCGTTGAGCACGATGAAGTAGGAGCTTATGGAAAAAATGATGCTGTTGTACAGCTCCTGGAAATTATCGATCTCCTTCTTCTGGGAGGAGACAAGGCTCTCAAGGTGCCTGCCCGCGACGATCAGCTCCTTGAGTATCCCGTCGAGTTCGCTGTCGAATCCCGGGGGCACCTCGGGTCGAAAGAACCTCCCCTTCTTGAATCCTTCGACCACCTCCCTGATGATGTCGATTCGCCGTCGATAGAAAAACCACCGGCCGAAAAAAAAGAGGAGGGCCCGCAGCACGACGAGGACCAGTATGACGCCCATGAGGATGAGAACGACCCTGGTGTGGCCGATATGGTATTTCAGGTAAAGGAAGACGAGTATCGATGCGACAGCGATATCGGAAAGGAGAAGTATGATGAATTCGATCAACGTCAGCTTCATGGGTCGGGTCCCGGTTGTGAGAAAATATATTGATAATTTTCAGGGCCCAGCGCAATCTGTTTTTTTCGACGTATTGAAAAAAATCCCCGCCCCGGTTCCGCGGGAAGGGAGGCCGGTTGAGACATGAAACTAGTCATTGCCACGAACAACGCCAACAAGGTCCGGGAAATCCGGGACAAGTTCGCCGTGCTTCCGGAACTCGAGATTCTCACCCCCGCGGATTTCGGCAACCCTCCCGAAGTGATAGAGGACGGAGCCACATTCCAGGACAATGCCATGAAAAAGGCGCGGGCCCTGGCGGACCACACGGGCCTGGCGTCCCTTGCCGACGATTCGGGACTCGTCGTCGACGCCCTTGGAGGCCGTCCCGGGGTCTTCTCCGCGCGGTACGGCGGCGAGGGCGCCGATGATGCCGCGCGGAACCGCATGATTCTCGATGAGCTGCGGGGCGTCCCTGAAGGGCGCCGCTCGGCGCGCTTCGTCTGCGCGATCGCCATCGCCCTCCCCGGGGGGGAAAGCCTTGTCACCGAGGGGACCTGCGAGGGCGTTATCACCGGGGAGATGCGGGGCGAGGGCGGTTTCGGGTACGACCCGATCTTCTACCTCCCGGAGCTCGGCAGGACCATGGCGGAGCTGACCCTCGGGGAGAAAAACCGCGTCAGCCACAGGGCCCGGGCCCTTGATTCCGCCCTTGAGATCCTGCGGGGACTCCCCCGGCAGTGAGGGAAACGACATGACCATGACGAAGGAGCGCTCGAACCGCATAATCCGTTCCCTGAGGCGAAGCTATCCCGACGTTTCGACCGACCTGCGTCATGAAAATCTTTACCAGCTCGCCGTCGCAGTGGTCCTCTCCGCCCAGACTACGGACCGCCAGGTCAACGGTGTGACGGAAAGGCTCTTCGAGGAATATCCCGATTTCGCCGCCCTGGCGGAGGCCCTCGAGGGACGCGTGCGGGAAATCATACGCAGTACCGGGTTCTATCGTGCCAAGGCGCGGCATATAATCGCCCTGGCGGGGGCAGTGCTCCTGAATCATGGCGGGATCCTTCCGAAAAACCGCGAGGAGCTGATGCGTCTTCCCGGGATCGGCAGGAAATCGGCCAACGTGATCCTTTCGATGGGATTCGGCGTGCCCGCCCTCGCGGTGGACACCCATGTCGCGCGTCTGGCGAACCGGCTCGGCTATGTCTCGTCGAAAGACCCCCTGGCGGTGGAGCGGGCCCTCATCTCCTTCATCCCTGAGCGGGACTGGATGCCGGCACACCTCCTCCTGATCCGCCACGGCCGGGCGGTTTGCCGGGCCCGCTCGCCCCTCTGCCGCTCATGCCCGGTGTATCGTCTCTGCGATAGTCCCGATAAAATCCGCTGAACTCAACGATAACCCTCGCATCGTTGACGCGCATGCTTCCGTCCTTCACCGGGTCCAGACCGGTCAACTTCGAGAGCGAGCCGTACGCCTCGTGGGGGATATC
>CAZKPR010000118.1:7084-12132 GCA_964554685.1 uncultured Leptospirales bacterium
ATATCGGGATCGATATCGGTCAGCAGGGTGATGAGGAACGGAACCGCGCCAAGGCAGTCCGATTCACCCATAACGCGGATAAGCCAGATTTTTAAGTGCCGGTTCCCGGCGCGGTAGCGGTCGACCATGTCATTGATCTGTTCACCGCAATAGCGTGAGGCGTAGCGCACGTAGAATGAGGAATTGAGAAGCGCCTCCCCCGAATCGCTTGAGCGGCGCTCCGCGTAGGAAATGACCTGGTTGTATGAGATGTCCACCCCGAGGATCTGGAGGTAAAACGAAATGATGTTTGCCACCTCCATGGACCCGGAAATCATCAGGTTCTCCCATTCCACGCTGCTTATCATCAGGGGACGGTCGTACTGGCGCGAGTAGTGGATGAGATCATAGAGGAGATAGGGATCCGATGTGGCGGTCACGATCGACTTGAAATTATTAAGGGGGAAGGTATACCCCAGCCTCATAAGGATCTGGCCGGCCCTGGCCTGCTGGTAGGAAGCGAAACGCTCGAAGCGGTAAATCAGGGACAGGGTCCCGATGAAAAAAAAGTAGATGCACAGGCCCATGAGAAGCCCCGCGAGGACCGATCTCCGGATCCGCTTCCTGTCGATGCCGGGCCTGTCCGAGGCGAATTCGTAGACGATGACGGCAAGGGCCAGGGCTATCTGGAAAAACTTGATGCCCGACATCACGGCCCCGCTCGGGGAGAAAAGGAACACGAGCTGGTAGATGAGGAAATAGATGGCCGCCCCCACGACAAAGAGGAGGAGGGTTATTTTCGGCCTCCGGTTCAGCTTGAGGATGAGCAGGAGGATGAGGGAGTAAAACACCGTGTTTGAGAACCTGCCGTCCAGGAGCTCCAGGACGGGACGCCAGGGCCAGTTGTCGATTTCCAGGTAGTTGATAAGGGTATAGATAACGGTGATGGCGTAGATCAGGAGAAAGGGAACCACCCTGGTCTTGAAAAAGAGAATGACATCTCCCATCCGCGGATGAGCCCTGCGGTACTCCCCTTTCAGGGGAGGGACCTCGATCAGGGAAAAATTGAAGATGAGATAGAACGAAAACACGTAGAGATAGACGTTCACGATGACGGGGATCACGTCCCACTTGAACATCAGGTTGAACACTATATTGATTATGAACAGCAGGATCAGGATATAGATGAAGGTGGTGATCTTGCGAAGCTGGTCCGTCAGGATGGGCGTGGTGGCCATGGCGCGCTCCCGTTTCACTTTTTCATCACCGCCACCCGGGGCTTGCCCGAGTAGTCGTTCAGTATGGAAACGTCGTAGCCGCGGCGGGTACCGGATTCCCTCACGAATTCTTCCATGTCGGCGCCCATCTCCATGAGGAGCACCCCGTCCCCTTCGAGAAAGTCGCCCGATTCGCCGATGATCCTCCCGGCGGTTTCGCGTCCTTCGTCCCCGGCGTAGAGTGCAAGGCCCGGCTCGAAGGAGAGATCCCTCTGGAGGACGGGTGCCGCGGCGGGGTCCACGTACGGGGGGTTCGCCGCGATGACCTGGAACCGCATTCCCCGAAGGGCCTCGAAGAGGTCTCCCCGGTGAAAGCGAACGCTTCCCCTTCCCGTTATGCGCGCGGCGTTTTTCCTGGCCACGGCGAGGGCGCCGGGGGAGATGTCCGTGGCATGGACCTCCAGGTCCCGCCGCGCGTGCTTCACCGCCACGGCGACGGCGCCCGACCCCGTGCCGATGTCCAGGACGCGGGCATTCATCTTCGCGTAATAGATGGCCATGTCGACCAGGAGTTCCGTCTCGGGACGAGGGATGAGGACGTCACGGTTCACGAAGAAATCGAGGGAATAGAACTCACGGTGCCCGAGAATATAGGCGACGGGCTCGAAGCGCTCCCGGCGGCCCGCCAGCCTGCCGATCCTGCGCGTCTCGCCGTCGACAAGGGGGCGGTCGCGCCCGGTGATGAGTTCCTGGCGGTCAATCCCCAGGGCATGGGCGACCAGGAGCTCCGCGTCGAGACGGGAACCGGGGATCCCCGCCTCCTTCAGGCGCCCGCTCACCGCGCCGATGATTTCGGAAACCAGCACGCGGTCCCTCCGCTCAGAGTTCGAGGGAGCCCAGCTTTCGGGCGACCTCGTCCTTTTTCAGGGCATCGATCACGGGATCAAGTTCACCCTCGAGGACCGCCTCGAGGGAGTAAAGGGTGAGTCCGATGCGGTGATCCGTGATCCTGGACTGGGGATAATTGTAGGTGCGGATCCTCTCGCTCCTGTCACCAGATCCCACCTGGGACTTCCGCATGGCCGCCTCACGCTCCATCCGCTCCCGCGTGATCTTTTCGAGAAGGCGGGCCCTGAGCACGCGGAGAGCCTTCGCCTTGTTCTTGTGCTGGGACTTCTCGTCCTGGCAGGTGACCACCATGCCCGTGGGGATATGGGTGATCCGCACCGCGGAATCCGTGGTGTTCACGGACTGCCCCCCGTGTCCCGAGGCGCGGTAGACGTCGATGCGGAGATCCTCGGGGCTGATGTCGATCTCGCTCTCCTCCGCCTCGGACAGGACGGCAACGGTGACCGCCGAGGTATGGATCCGCCCCCCCGCCTCGGTGGTGGGAACGCGCTGGACGCGGTGCCCCCCCGATTCGTATTTCAGATCGTCGTAGGACTCGGGGCTCCTGACCGAGAAGATGATCTCCTTGTAACCGCCGATTCCCGTGGCGCTCATGCTCAGGATCTCGGTCTTCCATCCCCGGGCGTCGGCATAGCGGCTGTACATGCGATAGAGGTCCGCCGCGAACAGCGCCGCCTCCTCCCCTCCCGTGCCGGCCCGTATCTCCATGATCACGTCCTTTCCGGAACTGGGGTCTTTCGGAAGGAGCATGGTCATGAGCCTCTCCTTCTGTTGCTCGATCCTGACCCGGAGGGAGTCCACCTCCGACTGAAGCATCTCCTTCATCTCGGGATCCCGTTCATCGCGGAGAAGCGCTTCCGACTCCCCGAGCTCCCTGGTCCATTTCCGGTAATCGTTCCAGGCGGCGATGACGGGTGCGAGCTGGGAGCGCTCACGCGTGAGGAGCCTGAACCGGGCCTGGTCCGCGAGGATCTCGGGCCGGCTCATCTCCAGTTCCAGCTCGCGGAACCGCTCTTCCATCTTATGTAATCTGTTCTCCATGGGGTCCTCGTGATAAAAAAAAGCGGCCGAGACCGCTCCGTTCATCTGCTGCGCTCCCGGGAGGACTCGAACCTCCGGCACATGGTTTAGGAAACCACCGCTCTATCCACCTGAGCTACGGGAGCATTGTACATCAGCCGGCCTGGCATATCCGATGTCGGTAATGACCGTACTGCTTCGTCGCGGGCGCTATTGAAACAGGCTCTTTCGTTTCGAGGCGACAAGACGCTGGAATTCACGTATCTTCTTCACCACGATCCTGTCACCGAACAGTTCAATCTTGTCAGTGCGGCTTAAATGTGTCAATTCTTTTTGCGCGTCCGACTCCGTCATGCCCGCCCATCGCGCCACGTCCCGGGCGGTGACGTTCAGGCTGATTTCGCTCTGGAGGTCCACGTGGGGGTCCTGCTCGGCGAGCATGACCAGGACGTCCATCACCTTGAGCTGGGGCTCCTCGAGGAGAAGGATCATGAGGCGCCGCTTCGCGTCGTAAATCCTTTTTGAGAAAATGACCAGGAGCTTGTACGCCAGCTGGGGGTTCCCCGCCATCAGGGTGTCGAAATTGTCGCGGTGGAACTTGAGCAGCTTCACGTGATCGATCGCCACCGCCGAGGCGGACCGGGGCTGTTCCTCCAGTATCGCCATCTCCCCGAAGACGTCACCCTCGGTGAGGACGTCGAGGTTTTTCTCCCTGTTCTGTATCAGCTTGACGATCCTGACCTTGCCCGACTGTATGAAGTAGAACTCGTTGCCCGGCTCCCACTCGCAGAATATCATTTCATTGGGAGCGTATTCAACGCCGAACTTCTCGAAAAATTTTTCGTCCAGAGCCATGGCCATGGTCTATTTACCCTGCAGTTGTTTGATCTTGGTAAGCGCGTCGCCGTTCAGCTTGTCCTTCGGGGACATGTTGAGCACCTTGTTGTAATAGGTGATCGCCTTGTCTTTCTGGTTCACCGATTCAAAGACCGCCCCTATGTTGAATATGGCGCCCTTGACGAAGGGGGAGCCGGGGCTGGCGCGCAGTATCCGTGAAAAAAGCTCAAGGGCCTCCTTCGGCTTGCCCATCTCCATCTGGCAGCGCCCCGCGTGGAAAAGCGCCTTCTCGAATATGTTCTTCTCGTCGGGCCCCGCGGTCCTGTCCAGTGAGATGATCTTCTGGTAGTATTCGAGTGCTCCGGCGTAATTCCCCCGCGCGAAGGAATTGTTCGCAGCCTCGTCGAGCTCCCGGGGCGAGTCGCCGGGACCGCTGTCGATTGAAAAGTCTTCAAGGTTCTCCGCGCCGGGATCTGACAGAAAATCGTCCATTTCATCCGACAGGGCCGTGCGGGACGCCGCGGTCCCTCCGGAGGTCTCCTCGTCGCGGGCATCGTCATCGAAATCGAGCATGTCGGAGGGACCCGACGGCTCGTCGAGTGAGAAGTCGTCCCCGCCCGATACGGGCCGGGGAGGCGCTGCGGGTGCGTCATCATGGAGGCTTATCTCGTCGGGCGCCGGCTCACCGGCGTCGATGCCCCGGATCCTGCTCATCGCCTGGGAGGCGTACTCCCCGTCGGGGTAGTACTCCATGTACCGCTTGTAGGCGTACTGGGCCTGCTTCACGACGCCGGCGCGGTAGTAATACTCCCCGAGCTTGAAGAGCTCGGCGTCGGGGTTCACGATCTCGGCCTCACCCAGGACCGAGCGCTCCATTTTGACCACGCGCCGGAGCTGGTTGCTGAAAACCCTGAGCATCTTCCGCACGACGTTCGCGTTTTTGAGCACCAGGCGCTCGAAATCCGCCGGGTTGAGCACGAGGACCATGGTGTTGCCGACGGTCTGGGCCGTCTCTTCCCGGGGGTACCTGCCGAGGGCGGACTTGACCCCGAAACCGATGACGAAGAGGATATACGAGACGATGAG
>CAZKPR010000119.1:0-12022 GCA_964554685.1 uncultured Leptospirales bacterium
ATACCTTGACGATCCCTCTTGATCGCGGTTTGAAGACCTCCAGGGATCGCGACAGGGTGTTGTGAAGCCTCATCATGGTATGGCCGCCTTGGATATTTTCGGGCCACTATGGCCATCCATGGATAAAAAGTCAAATGAAAGAGAGGCCAGCCCTTATCGGATAGAAAACGCTGCATATTATCATTGACACTGTTCAGGAAATCTCAAATCAATGGAGAGTGCGCGCCTGTTGGCCCAGATTCAGAAGGCGCTCCGGCTTGACGCATCGAGCCGGCAAAGAGAGCGGGAGACGCTATCCGTGGGAAAAGCGGTACAGATAATAGCCGGGGAATCAGCCCTGCGCATCATACGAGACGAAGGGTTGACCCCGGGCCGGGTTCGCGTTGTTGCCGGAGCGGCGGGGGGGCCCAAATGGCTCATTCTTGCCGGTTTTGATAAACTCCTCATGAACACCTTTTTCCGCGGAAGGAAAGAGCCGCTTTTCATGATCGGCTCATCCATCGCTTCATGGCGATTCGCGGCCCTTGCGCAAAGGAATAGCGCGGCGGCCGTGGCAGGATTCCTTGATTCCTATCTCGCCCAGTCCTATTCAGCGCAGCCCACTCCCGGTGAAGTGACAGTGGTCAGCCGACGTATTCTTGACGCGTACCTTCCGGAGCGAGGCATCAGGGAGGCAATGACGCATCCCTTTGTCAGGCTGGGCATACTCGCCGTGCGATCGGGCATTCTTTTTTCGTCTGAATCGAAGTACACGCTCCTCGCGGGGATGGCCGTTGCGGGGCTCTGCAATGCGGTTTCAAGAACCAGCCTGGGCCTCTTCTTCACACGTGGCCTTTTTTATGATCCCCGGGACATACCTCCGTATCTGCACATGGAAGAGTTCCCCGTCGATCGCGTGCCTCTCGATGAAAAGAATCTTAAACAGGCGATAATGGCATCCGGATCCATACCCCTCGTGATGCGGGGACAGGACGCGATACACGGCGCTCCGGAAGGTGTGTACCGCGACGGCGGCATGATGGACTATCACCCTGCAATGGCGCTCGATCAGGACAGGGATCGCATCGTGCTCTTCCCGCACTATACCGACAGGGTGATCCCCGGTTGGCTCGACAAGTATGTTCCATGGCGAAGGGCCCACGTTGAAGCGATGCGAAACGTGTGCATGGTATGCCCTACCCCTGATTTTATCGCGAAACTTCCTCATGGCAAGATACCGGACAGGAACGATTTCGCGCGGTTTCGTGGCCGCGATGGAGAACGCCGCGATTACTGGTCACGCGTTGCGGCCCTGGGAAAGGTATTCGCGGAGGAGTTCTTCGACGCGGTGGACTCAGGAAAAATTCGAGGAATGGCGACGGCCTACCGTCGATTCCGGTAAACAAATTGCCCCACGGGGCTCTGGTACCCCATGGGACAATTTGCGTTCCTGCTAATGGCGCGGCGCAGTGTTATTTCAGATACCCGGCCTTTATCGCGTCGTCAATCAACTTGCGATATTTCGATGTTTTGGCGGCCTGGATGTATTTTTCCATTTTGACCATTTTTTTCATTCCCTGCACCGACTTATAGGGAAGGTCGCGGATCGTGAGATTCGCGAGGGGGATCGGTATCCCCTTGTCAAGATCAGGATCAATCATGAACGAAGCCCGGGTGGTATTCCTGTCAACCCATTCAAGCCTCCACTCACCGGTAAAGGAGGGCATCCGCACGACGTTGCTTGCCGGGGGATAGCTGACGTCATTGGTTGACTTGGTCCCTATGTACGACCATCCCTGCTTGTAGTTGAGGATCACGTTTGATTTCAGAACCATGTCGCGGTCTTTCAGAAGCGGTACATTCTGATGGAGATGGAATATGAATGTATCCTTCTGATCGTCCACGACCTTTAATATTTTCGTGGACTCGCAGTCCGCCATCCATGCGGGGAAATTGGGTATGTCGCGGAGCACCACGCCGATTACCTCCATGGGGGCGTTGATGACTTCCACGCATTTCGCGGCAATGTAATCCTTGCCCTCTACTTCACTCGTGTAAATGAGCGCGCCGCCGCTTTTCTTGACCAGTTTCCAGTTGTATTTCGACTCGCTTTTACTACCCGACTGGAATGCCATAATGGCAAACATTGTAACGGCTGCGACGATGAGATGCTTTTTCATCACATACAACCTCCGGATTATAATACTGAGTTACATCTGATTCACCGGAGCATATCAAGAATCCGCGATGACAGTAAAGGGGAATCCGTGACGTCTCCGTTTGCCTTGATCAACCGGGGCAGTATGGCACACACCATCAATTTGTCAAGAAATAAACTGACGTGTCAGTTTCGACTGTTTCAATTTTCAGTTTTCTCCATATGGCATGACGCGGTACCGGGGCAATTCTAGTATTATCCAGCATCTGATTATTCCCGCCTGTCATAGCATGGAGAAATAGTATTTTTCTATCATCTCGAAATTCCTTTTCACCCTGTCAGACCCGGTAACGATTTCCATGTGGCCGGTAAGCAGGTATTCAATATCAAGATCCGAAATTTTTTTTATGCTTTCGATCAGCGCCCTGCCGTCACCGCCGGGGAAATCAACGCGACCCACGCTCTGGTCGAAGACAAGGTCTCCGCACACCATTGCCTTCTTCTCTTTCCAGTAGATGCATATGGATCCCGGAGAATGACCGGGTGTATGGTATATTTCGAGTTCGCCCTCCCCGGGATTCCATGTGCCTTCTTTCAGCGGCGCGTCGAAATCAATTTTCGGGAAGGGCATGCCGAACATCTGGAAAAAACCGGGACCCAGTTTATTGTAAAACTCGATTTCCTTCTCGTGCATGCAAACGGGAATATTTTTTTCAGCAAAATACAGGGAACCTTCAAAATGATCAGGATGACAATGCGTGTTTACGACGCGCGCAATGCTTTCGATATCGATGCCGTCGCTTTTCATATCCTCAAAACGAACGTCGAGATAATTCTGCAAGCCCGGGTCAAAGAGAATGTTGAACGGCTCCCCGAAATAGAACATGTTCGCGTTATTGACGAAATGTCCGCGCCACACATAGGCGTAGACTCCCTCGCACACTTTCATTTATATCCTCCTCTCCGTACCGTGGGAACGGGTCGGCCCGTTCTCGCCAGCACTTTTTTAATGTCATCCCATACCTCCCTCCGAAGGGGGCTCGTGTCCCCACCGTTTCGAAGCAGATAACTTGGATGGTAGGTCGGCATGACGGGAACACCTTCGAAATCGCCCCAGTTCCCGCGAATCCTCGTTATTCCCAAATCGGTTCCCAGGAGGAACTTCGCGGCCGGCGAGCCCAGGGCGATAATGACACGCGGTGCGATGATCTCGATCTGTTTAAGGAGATAGGGGACACAGCTTTCAAGCTCATCCCGGTCAGGCGGACGGTCCCGAACAAGCTTCATATCCACAGTGGGCCTGCATTTCACCAGGTTCGCGATATACACCTCGTTCCTGCTCATCCCCATGCCTCGTTCGATTATCCTGGTGAGCAGTTCCCCCGCGCGGCCAACGAAGGGGCGTCCCGTCATATCCTCCTGTCTTCCCGGGCCCTCGCCGATAAACATGACCTCCGCGTCGCTTGAACCCTCACCGAAAACCGTGTGATTCCTCGTGGAAGCGAGGCGGCATTTACGGCAGCGAGAAACCTGGAGGCGCAACCCGGCGAGAAGTGATTCTTTTTCATTCATTAATCCAATAGTTGTTCATGGGTGACCATTTGTCAAATAATCATGATTAATTAAGCTAAAAAATGATCAATATTCTTTCCTGGATACGTCAAGGTGCGTGAAAGGCATACGCATCGGCACCATCCGATTTCTACTTGCCTTTTCGGACTGCATGTATAGAACGTGGGCATGGAATATTTCTCTTCATTCAAAAACAGGCCATGGCTCAGCCCGGTGAACGGGGTTCGCATTAAAGAAGTGCATCTTGAAAATCTCATGTTGACCTGGATGGAATTTGAGCCTTTCTCGATCCTGCCCGAACACGCACACCCCCACGAGCAGATAAGCATGATCGTCGAGGGCTCCATGGAGCTTACGGTCGATGGCGTCACCTGGCTGATGAAAAAAGGCGACGTCGCAGTTGTGCCGCCGAACACGCCCCACGGGGGACGCACCCTCGATGATTCCACCATCGCCGTGGACGCATGGCACCCCAGAAGGGACGATTACATCCCGTGAAATCCGACGATCGCGATCTTTATCCGCCGGGTTCTGATGGCGAATCGTTTGATGAAGAAAGTGAAACGACTCGACCTCCCGGTCCGCTTTCGCATTTTCCATCGGCCCGGTATGCCCGCCCCGCCTTCATCGTGTGCGGCGTCTGCTTCATTTTCACCATCCTTTACGGATCGGACAATTACCGGGACCTTCTCTGGATAAGCGGCGGTGCGCTCTACCATCGTCTCGAATGGTGGCGCCCCTTCACTGCCCTCGTGACTCATGCCGGACTGGCCCACCTGCTTTCAAACTCCCTTCTTGTTCTCGTTTTCGGGTGGATGCTCCATGCCTATTACGGCATGATCCTTTTCCCGATTGCTTCGCTGGCCGTGGGTGTCATTACCAACTGCGTCACGTCCTGGTTCTATGTTCCCGCGGTCCGTCTTCTCGGTTCTTCCGGCATGGCCTACGGGATGGTTGCCATGTGGCTTGTATGCTATCTAAGCCATGATTCGGACAGGAGACTCCCCGCCCGTGTCATGAGGGCGATGGGATTTGCCGCCGTCATGCTCATTCCCGCGGTGATAGAGCCGGGTGTGAGCTATCTGTCACATGCCGTCGGCTTTATCGTCGGGATACTCGCAGGGCTTCCCCTGGCGCGAATACGCGCTCCGCGCATACCGTCGGCGCCTTCGTGGAGCAGCGGACCTGAAAAAAGTTCTTGAAATCAACCGCCCGATCTCTGATCTCTTAATTATTGAAGGCCCGACATGTTTGGATCTGCTGAAAAACATCTCTCGCGCCGCGAGCTTGTATCATGCATGGAACTCGGCAAGATCCTGACGGCCGAGCTCGATCCTGACAGGCTTTTCGGTCTCATAATGGGCAAGCTCTCAGATATGATACCCGCCGCAATATGGTCGCTGCTCCTCGTCGACAGGGAAACCGGCGAGCTATTTTTCAAGCTCAGCGTCGACCTCAACGCCGAGACGATGCGCGGCATCAGGATCAGCCCCGGCCAGGGGGTGGCCGGGCGGGCTGCCCAGACGAAACAGCCGATCGTTGTCCGCGACGTGAAGGCGTGCCAGTTTTTTGATAACCGGGTTGACATCATTTCCGGGGTAGAGACCAGGTCGGTGCTCTGCGTTCCGTTGATTTTCGGCAGTGAATGCGTGGGGGTCATCGAGGCAATCAATCCCCGGGATACCTCGGGGAAAACACTGGCGCTGCTCTACTACATTTCGGAATACGCGGCGATAGCCGTTGAAAACACCAGGCGGTATCAGTACATCCAGGCCATGTCCGACACCGATAACCTCACGGGACTCTATAATACGAGATATCTCTACCGGACGCTCGCCGTTCTTCTTGAAAAAGGCAAAGCGCGGAGAGAAGATTTCGGGCTCATCTTCATGGACCTGGACAATTTTAAAAAAATCGTGGATACCTTTGGCCATCTCAACGGAAGCCAGGCAATCCAGGAGGTTGCCTCCACCATACGGGAAAGCCTGGAACCACCTTCATTCGGCGTCAGTTACGGCGGCGACGAGTTCGTGGCGGTTCTCCCCGGTTTATCAAAAGCAGAATCAATCGTAAAGGCCGATGAGATACGAAAGGCGATTCAGAGGACCGTGTACCTTGCCAATCGCGGTCTACACGTGAAATTGAGCGCAAGTTTCGGCGTCGCATCCTACCCGGAAGACGCAACGAACATATCACGCCTTCTTTCAATAGCCGACAAGGCAATGTTCAATGTCAAGGGTCGCGGCAAGGACGGGGTGGGAACGGAAATATAGCCAGTATCATTCGACGGCCATACGAACACGGTCTCACGGGTTTTTTACAGTGGACGGGAATTGATTCCAACTAATCGCAGATAAATATTGCCGCTGCGATCACGGTGGTCCAGAATCCGTGTTTGTTCCCCTCGGCTGACTGGCATATATTCCGGGTTTTAAAAATGTGGCCGCTGGTGCGATACACCTGTTTCCTGTCGTCCCATGCCTGGTCCGGGTCAAAGGGAAGTCCAAGTGTTGAGGCAAGCATGGTGGCCGCGAGGTCTTCCGCGAAATCACCCGAGACCTTGGCTATTTCTCCGAAGGAATGATGTTCAGACAGGTAGCCGTAGTTTTCAGTATCACGCGGCATGGCGATGCCAATCGAAGCGGACACAAGCCTGTTGGGCTCGTTGGTTTCGTTCCGCGCCATGACGCAATAGGTTATCTGGCCCGGTTCAAGCAGCCGCGTCCCCGCATGCCGGGAAATGATTTTACACTTCGGCGGCATTATGCTTGAAACATATACCAGGTTGCATTTTTCGATTCCCGCATTCCTTAAAGCAAGCTCGAACGAGGAAAGCTTGTTCCTGTGAACTCCAACGCCTTTCGTTAAAAACAATTTGCTTGGTACCATGCCTGCCTTTCTCTGACTTGATTTTGTTGCGCCCCACCCGCTCCAGATGATGCGGCTTGATCTGAATACGGCGCGAAGGCCTTGTACACACGTTTCGGCCTCCCTGCGCCGGGTCCGAAACAAGAGTGACTCATCAGGGGGAAATCTTATAGTTCCCGCTCTAAATGACAAGGATTTTTTTTATAGCCGGGAATGTTTGTCATGACAGAACAGGGATCTCGTAAAATATTGCTAAAATAATTGCGGTGTCACGCGAGGGAATGTTCAGGATGGGTAGCGAACAGGGGTATGCGCAATGATGCAACAGTCCGGTTGTTTTCTGAAACAATGGTAAAATCCTGATCCGAGCCACCCATGTTCCTGAGCATCATGGATATCAGTATAATCCCGAGACCCGCCCCCTCCTCGTTTTCATCGTCAAATGTTTCTACCTCTGAAAAATATTCGCTGATATCATTATACCGGGATGCGCAGTCAAGCTTGAAGCGCACATTGTTTTTTTCCCTGTCGGTCATCTCGACCGGATTCGTGACCGTGATGTTGAGATCCCTTGAACCGGTCTGGATGACCACTTCCGCCTTCATGTCGAATTCACGGGCGAGTTTTTCAAGATAGTCGGCGTTCTCCCTGCTTAATTCCAGCTTGAAGAGCTTGAGTGCGAGTTCATATTCCAATATGCTCTCTGATCTATTCTTCGATGAATAGCCTTCAAAATAAATATGCTTAAAATTCGCCTTGATCGCGTTGATGAGAAGCTCCTTCAGACATGTATACACGGGAGGCACAAGATCGGGTTTTTTATACTTAGTGAAGACTATCTCGAGGATTTCCTTCATGCGATGCTCGACGTAATCGCTGACGGAATACGCCATTATCCGTATTTTCTTGTTTTGCTCGATGGCTTCCTTCAGCGTTAGCGGCATATTAGTCACATCACCTCAATCATGAACGTACCCTGCATGTACGCGGGGCGCCTCCGCTTAAATATGGAGGCATTAACGTACACTCACGATATGAACTGCAATAACAATATCTATCATATTGCCTGAGATTTGCAAGCAGAATGCGGTTTATTGAACAAGCAACGCTTTGTGATCCTCGGCGAATGCAGAAGATTTCCCTTCATGGACCACAACGAGTCATACGTATTTCTATCTATCATTGAATTCAGGTCTGTAACAATTTCAATATTTTTTTTGAAAAAATACAAATTCTTTTATGGCAATAACCCCCTCCAGCGGAGCGGCTCCTGCCCATGATTGCCCGGGGATAAAGACTGCCATGGGGGGAAATATTTTATTGAAATCGCATGGCTTTTTATATATATTCATATGAACGCGTATACGCGTTATGTCGTTAATGACACGAGACCTGTTTATGGAGATGCATGGCACAATGAATTATACACCCTATGAGTTGTCGGCGCTACGGGAAATTGAATCCTGGGAATCGAAGGGAAGTTCTATGGAGGGAACAGCTCTCGACGTTTTCGGTGTGCCCGTTCGCGCGGCATTGAAAAAAATACCCTTTTCCACCAGGGAAGCAATTCGCAGGGCGATGGAAGGTTCAATGGAGATGCTTAAGGACGTGTCATATTGGACATATTCCGAAAAGCGTATAGTGAAGAGAGCGAATAAATTGAATATTAACATAACCGGAATACCGGAGCTGGCAGAGAAGGAACTGGAAGCCCTTGATGTTCTTGCCCGGGAGTCATTCACGGGAAACAGGATCCTGGCTGCACTCCAGGGTGCGGGTTGCGGCGCGGGCGGACCCGTGCTGATTATCGCCGATATACCCGCCCTGTTCACCCTGGGATTCAGGACGGTTCAGCAGATAGGATCCTCCTACGGCTTTGACATGCGCAGCCCGGCAATGACGCCGGTCGTCATGGGGATCTATCATGCCGGTTCGGGCATATCAGTTGCCGCCAAGTCGTTACTCCTGGCGGACATTTCCCGCATTGCCTCAACCGGGATGGCATCGGCTCCCCTTGCCGGATCACTGCTGAGTGAGATGATGAAGCAAACAATGAGGGTGTTCCCCGTGAAAATAGCCGAAAAAATTTCTTCGCGCAAGTTCGCGCAGATGATTCCCGTTGCAGGTGCGCTTGTGGGGGCCAGTTTCAACTACTGGTTCATGAGCGAGTTATCCCGCGCGGCATTCATGATTTTCAGGAAGTTATACCTCGAGAGGAAATACGCATCACCTCATGGAACTCATGTAAGGAAATCATTGTTGAGTACATTGAGGAACAAGCTCAACTTCTTCCCGCCCCTCACGGCCTGATTGAACAACTCGGGCAATATCCAGTCTTTTGTCCCCCATGATGATGGAAATTTTTTAATTGAATTATTTTCTGCAAGTTTTCGAAATTGATGGTCCAATATGATAATTATTGATGGTTTCTGCCGAAATTATTGATAGGGGCAAATAGAACCTCATGCGATTGTTTTTTGTCCAAGTATTGCATTCTGCTGCGTACATGGTAATAAACAGTATTTTCAATTTTTATATAATAAATTTGAAAATTGGGTTGAAAAATTGATTTGGTAGAATAGAATTCTTTAAGGAATGTGACCATTATGGGTAAAAGAGAACGGCTCTTTCTTGATATCCTTCCCGATAACAGCTCCGTACATGATATCCCGGGTATCATTTCAAAAAAAAGGTTACACATCTTCAAGCAGCATAATGTAAAAAGGGCCTTTTTTATCGCCTCCGTGCCGGTCGATCCGGATTTCTACCGGTCACTAACCGGGACATTAAAACAGGCGGGGATACAAACAAAGGGCTATTATTTTGAACCCGGAAGCGATGATATAATAGGCGCAGTCCGTTCAGCCACGGCGGATCTGCAGGAATCACTGGAAGAAGGAGGCTCACTTATCATCAGCTTCCGGTCACGCTTCGCGCTGCCTCTTATCGCGTCACTGCATATCGCCGGAGGCAGCGGTATAGACGATGCAATGAAGGCCGTTCAACGGATGAAAAGAGACGCCGGGGACCTCGCTGAATTCCGGGGAATGTTGCAGAGTTTCAAGAACTCTCTTGTCGTTCCACTCATCCCCTCCACTGTTCGCAATGCCATCAGGATCAAACGTCCCGCATCACGTGGCCCCAAAGGCAAAACAGATGGATCTCAGACAGCAAAGGCGTCCCCCGTCCCGCGTGGAGCGGGCACAACCGATGTACCATCTGAAAAGGCGGCGGTTATGCCTTCGGCAGGCTCGGGGCCATTCTACCGGTCAATACGTTTCAAATTGATTTCTATCATTTCATTCATAATTGTCGCGTCACTTGCGGGAATGATACTCCTTGCCAGCTATTTTTTCAAGAATGACAACAGGGTCCGTGTCCAGGAAAGCAACTTCCAGATAGCGGAAGTAATTGCCCTAAAAATTGAATCTGAAATTGAGAGATACCGTCTCATTTCAACGCTCATGCTCCAGGACGAAGACGGTGCCGGGAGGGCCGAGGGACAGGAAAACCTGATCTCCGCCGGTGAAAGCGAGATACTGTATTCCGGAATCGTGACGCGCCGGACCGGTGACGGCGGATTTACCTTCGCGCGGAGGTATCTTAACAAAACCCTCATGGGACGTTATGGTGTCAGCGAGGATAACGTCACAGCCGCCAACGCCAACCTTGCGTCGGCATTTCCCCTGTCATTCGGCGGGGAATACCAGCTTTACAACCCTTCCCCGCAGCTGGAACATGAAACTTTCGCCCTCATTTTCCCGCACCGGAAAACACCCTCCGGAGAGGTTCTGTCCATCATCGTCAGCTTTATTACCGCCGAAAACCTGATGAAAACGTTCAACATGGCGGGTATCACCAGGTCGTTCATGACCAACTTCAGGGGTGATCTGATAATTCACCCAGACATGAAGCTGGTACGCGCCGGGACAAATTTCGCCGCCATGCCCATATGCGCCATGATGATGAAAAGCAAGCTCGATAACGGCCAGACACGCTATCGAGACACCGACGGTGTCTTTTACCTCGGTTCGTTCAAGAAAATTGACCGGGGCGGTTTCGGCGTTGTCACCGCCGCACGGGAAGACGAGGCCTATCGCGCGGTATACAAGATCCAGCAAAGGAACCTGATCATAACCGCGATGGTGGTCATCGTCGCGATACTCATTATTTTCTTTTTTGGCAAAACGATCACGTCCCCCATCATCCGTCTTGTAGGTGAAACGAAGAAGATAATCGCCGGGCAGTACAATGTTGATATCAGGCCGACTTCGAAGGACGAAATCGGCCAGCTCACCAGCACATTCGTTGAAATGGGAAGGGGCCTTGAGGAAAGGGAAAAGATCAAAAATGCCTTCGGAAAATTCGTCAACAAGGAACTGGCCGAGGCCGCCCTGAGGGACGAATTGAGACTCGGAGGTGAGAGGAAGACCGTTACGATTCTTTTTTCGGACATCAGGGCGTTCACCGCGATTTCCGAACGTCTCGAACCGGAAGAGGTGGTTGAATTCCTGAACCTGTACATGACGCGGATGGTTGAATGCATTGAAAGAACCAACGGCATCGTGGACAAGTTCATAGGTGACGCCATCATGGCCGTATGGGGAACTCCAATATCAAAGGGTAATGACACTGAAAACGCCCTCAACTCCGCGCTGCTTATGAGGAAGGAACTTGTTGAGTTCAACAGGGACAGGGGCGGGACCAAAAAGCCCGTCATAAGAATCGGCTGCGGTATCAACACGGGGACCGTCCTCGCGGGCCAGATAGGGTCAGAGAACAGGATGGAATATACCATCATCGGCGATGCCGTCAACCTTGCTTCAAGGATAGAATCGCTCAGCAAGGCCTTCGGAACCGATATCCTCGTAAGCGAGGACTCGTACCGACTCGTGAAAGATATCTTCGCTTTTGAAAAGATGAAGCAGATCAAGGTCAAGGGGAAGATAGAACCGCAGCAGATATACGCTCTTCTGGGTCGGCTTGACGACCCGACGCGACCACAGACCCTGAAGGAGTTGCAGTCCATCATCGGGATTACGGAACTCCCGGAATACTCCGAGGAGGCCATTTCCAAGATGATCACCCACGGCGAAGATAAGTATGAGATTATCGAAAAGTGACATCCTGATTCCGCTTGCGGGAATCGCCGCCCTGGCGGCCCTGGGGTATTTCCTCTATGTTGATTTCACCCGCCCCGGCGGCCCCGGTGGTACTGAATTGATCGGAACCCTCGTTGCGAAAAGCAACGTGGCGGAAAGAAAATACACCCGTGACGTCATCTGGACAGAACTCGATGATGAGTCCGATTTGTATAATTACGATACGATACGCACCTCAAGCAGATCCCAGGCGCACATTCGTCTTAAAAACGGAACTGAAATCAGACTTAATGAAAACAGCATGATACTGCTGACCCTGACCGAAAATGAAGTGGGAATTCAG
>CAZKPR010000120.1:0-11981 GCA_964554685.1 uncultured Leptospirales bacterium
CAGGGGTTAAACGTGGGGTTGGGCGCCCCAGGTGTGGCCTGCGTTGTTAACCAGGATATCGACGGTGCCGAATTACTTAACCGTGGTGTCGAGAAGCCTGCGGACGTCCTCCTCAACGGAAACGTCGAATTTCACCGCCAGGGTCTTCACCCCGAGGCCCGATAGCTCGCCCGCCGTTTTCTCGCAGTTTTCGATCTTCCGGGACGCGATCACGATGTTCGCTCCCGCTTCGGCGAGGCCCGTGGCGATGAATTTCCCTATCCCCCTGCCGCCCCCCGTAACGATGGCGACCCTGCCCGACAGGTCAAACATGTCCTGGATCTTCATTTCTTCCTCCCTGGTTTGGTATGGCGCCCTCCGGGGCGCGGATCAATTCGGCGGCGCCGCGGGGTTTTGATCAAGCATAAAACGGGGTCATTCCTGGAGGGGATCGCTTCTCCGGGAGCTTTTCTTCATGCTCCGAAGTCGCTTCTCTTCGAGACGTTTTTTCTTCTGCCCGGGGCTGACCGACGTGGGGATCCGTTTCTTTCGCGGGGCCAGGGCCGCGGCCATGAGTGAAGTGAATTTTTCGATAACGCGCTTCCTGTTGGCCGACTGGGAGCGGTGGGATTCCTCGTGGATGACTATGAAGCCGCTCTTGCTGACCGCGCGGCCCAGGGCTTCCCGCACGCGGCGCTTCTGGGAATCCGTGAGGCTCGAGGTGCCGTCCAGGTCGAAGCGGAGCGTCACCTTCGTGGCGGTCTTGTTCACGTGCTGCCCGCCGGGGCCGGAGGACCGGGAGGAGGTAATGCGTAGTTCCTCCTCGGGAATGGACACGCGGGAATTGATGATGATCATGCGTTTCTTTTTTCCATGGATAGTGCCTGATCGTTGTAACGTCTGGATACCCCGCTGTCAAAACAAAAAAAGACGCGGGGCGAACCCGGAAGCGGAAAATTACTTCTTGCGCGATATTCTGTTTGTCTGTAATGTGAAATAATCAGAAATAACCGGCTTTGGAACCAGGTCCCGTTTACCGGAAGAGAACGTGCCCCGGCGGCACATCAGGAATATGAGGGAGTGTTACAGGCATGACGAAAATCATTCACTGCGCCGATCTTCATCTCGCTTCGGGTGCCGGGGAACGGGACTACTCCCTGTCGGTCCTGGACGAGGTCCTGTCGATCGTCGCGGAAACCGGCGCCGACATACTTCTCATCGCCGGGGATCTCTTCAACGCGAGGAACGAGGCCGACGCCCTCAGGAAGGACGTCGCCGGGCGATTCCGGGCTCTCCCGGAAAAGACCTCCGTATTTTTCCTCGCGGGGAACCATGACACGGGGGGGAGCCCGTCGGGTCTCCGGAGCCTCGACCTGGGCCTTCCGCGGGAGCATGTTATCGAGCACGCGGGCGAGCCCTGCATACTGCGCCCCTTTAACGAGGATTGCGAGCTTCTCTTCATACCCCACCGGGAGGATTACGGCGACTATCCGAAATGGGACCTTCCTCCGAAGGGCGCGCGGTTCCGCGTGGCCGTTGCCCACGCCACGGTGCCCCGGATGAATTTCACCGGCATCGACGAGGAGGAGGGACGAACGGGGAGCATGGACGCGGACCTTTTTTCCCGCTGGGACGTGGATTACGCGGCCATGGGACACATCCATTCCGCCCGGGAAGCCACGGTGTCGAAGACGCGGATACACTATCCCGGCTCCGCCCGGGTGTGGAGGCGTGACGAGACGGGTCCCCGCCTGGTCGCCATCGTGGAGCTGGAAAGCGGACTGGCGGTGACGCGGCGGGAACTCGCCTCGGCCGGGCAGTACCGCCGCGTGGAGGTCCCCCTCGGTCTTTCAGGAGAAACAGGTGAGATTGAGGGCGCCATGAGCTGGGGCCCCAGTGACTGGGTGGACCTGCGCCTCTCGGGCCTGGTCGATGACGAGCACGAGGTACGTTCCCTGGAGGAGCGCCTCAGGAGGGAACACGGGGGGCGGGTCCGGCTCCTTACCCTCGTGAGCGATGACGTGATGGTCCTCGAGGGGATCTCGAACCAGGCCATCGCCGGCCGCTTTCTCGAGGAGTGGAAGGCCCGTGAACCGGCCGCCGGCGACGACGGGTCCCGGGCGGTATGGCTAAGGGCCAGGGAAATCGGCCTCCGGATGATCAGGGCCGAGCTGGAGGCGCGTCGATGATACGGAAACTCATCCTTGAACGCTTTGGTAAATTCAACGGCGCCGCCTTCGGCTTCGGTCCCGTGACGCTCTTCCTGGGGGAAAACGAGTCGGGGAAAACAACGGTATTCGACGCGCTCCTCACCGTCATAACCTCTCTGGGCGAGAAAAGCGTCCTGGGGAAGTCAATCAGCCGCCGCTATGGACCGCCCCGTGAGCGCTCCTGCTCGATCGAGTGGTCGGGGAGCCCCCTTGCCATACGCGAGGACGAATTCATAAATCTCTACGCCATCAGGTCAGGGGAGCTCTCCGTGGAGCTCGCATCGGGCAAGTCATGGCTTGACAGGGTCAAGTCCTCGATATTCACCGGCGGAATCGATCCTGCGAAGATACGGGACCAGCTTGCCCGGGGCGCCGCTGATAAGGGGAATTACGCCCACGTCAGGGAGATGAAAGATACGCGGATTCTGCTCGACCGGAAAAAGAGCGATCATGAAGACCTGCTCCGCAAGCGCGAGGTATTGCTGAAAAGGCGCGGCGAGCTCCGGTCGCGCGAGAGGGATGTCGAGAAGCTCCGGGGCCTCGAAGGAAAACTCGCGGCTTCCATCGGGGAGATCGAGGGAAGCCTGTCCCAGCAGTCCATGATTGACGAGAGGAAACGGAGGCGCGATATCCTGGCCCACCTGGTGAAGGGGGAGAAGCTCGCGGAGCGCGACCGTGCCCTTTCCCGTTTCAGGGTGGACCGGAGCGCCGAGATAGAGGGGCTGAAAAATGACATCGTATCGGCGGAAAAGGCCCTTGCCGCCGCGGAGGCCCGGGTCGATGAGTCGCTCCGCGCCCTGGGGGAGCGCCAGAAGAAACTGGAGTCCGCGCGTTCCGGTCAATCCGAGGGCCGTCTTCGCCGTGAGGTCGCGGCGGAGCTTCTCGCGTCGATACATTCGGCGGCCACGGCGTCCGCCCCCCGGCGCGTGAATCCCCTCGGCATCGCCGCCGCCGCGGCAATGGCCGCCGCGGGCGCCGCGGGATTTATCCTCATCGGAAAGTCGGATATCCGTCTGCATGAATTCATCGGTCCCTTCGAGCTCGCCCTGGTCGCCCTCGGTGCAGGGATCGCCGCGGCGTTCACGCTCATTATCCTGTCACTGCGTCATCCCGGGGCCGGTGCCGGCGGGGATTCCCCGGCCCAGGCGGTGAGAATCAGGGATGAGTGGCGCGCCCGTACCGGCGGAAGCCTCTCCTCGGAAGGGATCGACGGCATCAGGATGGAGCTCCTTTCCACGAGGAGCGAGGGAGATGCCCTGGCAAGGAACATATCCGCGCTGGAGAAGGAGATCGGCGACATGACCCGCGATATCGAGAGGGCCAGGGAAGGGATCGGGGCCCTGAGGAAGGATCTCGATGGGGCGCAGGGGGCCTATGCGAGGCTCATCGCGGCCCTGGGGGTCAGCGATCCCGGCGAATACGCCGTCGGTCTCGCCGAGTACCGGAAGGCGGAAGAGGCCCTCGATGCGTGGCGGGGCGAGACGGAGGCCCTCCTCCGCTCCCACGGCGTTGACAGCGAGGCGGCCCTGGAAGCGGAGTGCAGGGCGAGGATTGCCGCCCTGGAAAAGGAGATCACGGAAGGGGAGAAAACCCCGGCGGAGAGAAACGGGATGGCGGCGCGTCTCAGGAAAGAGAGGGGGGATCGAGATGCGCTCCGCGAGCGGATAGGCCGTCTCGAAAAGGAAATGCATACCGGCAGGGGCGAGGTCCAGGGTTCCCTGGGAGACATTCCGGACCAGATCGTGGCCTCCGAGGCGGAGATGGCCGCCCTCGAACGCGACCTGGCGCGCCTGGAACTCGATCGGCGCGCCTCCGCCCTGGGGCAGGAGATATTCGCGGCAATGGCCGAGCGGTCGGATATCCAG
Organism: uncultured Leptospirales bacterium; assembly: GCA_964554685.1. Taxonomy (GTDB): domain Bacteria; phylum Spirochaetota; class UBA4802; order UBA4802; family UBA5550; genus RBG-16-49-21. Next base: position 4,055 of record CAZKPR010000120.1, read on the forward strand.
CTCCAGGGTCTCGCCGATGAAATAGCCCTTCACTTCGGCGGGATACTCCCGGGGGTCCGCGGAATCTCCATCGGAGAGCTGGACAACGACGGGATCGCCGTGGAAGACGCGGGGGGGAAAATGCGCTCCATGGGCAACCTCTCCAGGGGAACTCTCGATTCCTTCTACCTGGCGGCGCGCCTCGCCATGGCGCTCCGGTCCAGGGAAGAGCCGGGCGTTCTCCTCCTCGACGAGCCCTTCCACGCCCTGGACGACGGCCGCGAGGAAAAGGCCCTTGAGCTCCTCAGGCGGGTCAGCGAAACCCACGGGTGGCAGATCGTGATTTTCTCAAAGGATGACGACATGGAGCGCAGGGGGCGCGCCGTTTTCGGTGAACGCATCATGGTGCATCGCCTGGGGGTGGGAAGATACCAGGGCGCCGCCGCGTGCCGGCGGGCCCGCGCATCCACCACACTACAAAAAGGAGCACACAGCATGTTCCACATCTTCACACTGCAGGGCAAGAGAATCGATTCCAAGCTCGAGCACATTCCCCAGAACATCAAGGTGGACCGGATCGGCAAGAAGGAGCGCCCCCGGAAGGCCCTTGACCGGGAGCCCTCGGGGCCGGGGCCCGAAGCCGCGGGGGGCGGGGGATACGCCCGGGAGGCCTACCGGAAGGCCGCGGAATCCGAACAGGCCCCCGTTCCGGTCCTCCACGCCGGGGAGATCATGAGTTCCCCCGTCATCACCATCTCGCCGGACCTCGGGGCCTCCGAGGCCTGGGAAAAATTCCGCGAGGCGAAGGTGCGGCACATGCCCGTGCTGTCCGCCGACGGCTCCATGATCGGCATCGTTTCCGACAGGGACCTCCTGAAACGGCTCATCATCAACGAGGGAAGGGTCGAGGACGCCCGGAACGTAACCGTCAAGGAGATCATGGCCGTGGAGGTGATCGCCGCGCCTCCCAATACCGACATTCGCCGCGTCGCCCGGGCGATGCTCGAGAACCACGTGGGGACCATGCCCATCGTGAACGAGGCGGGCCTGCCCGTGGGAATCGTCACGCGGAGCGATATACTACACGCGATCATCCATCACCCGGGATTCAATTTCTGGGCGTGAAACGCCGGGCCGGCGCTGACAGGGTCGTCCTGCCGGCGCGATGCGCGGAGGAGGAGACATGAAAAAAAAACCAATCGGTGCGATGCGGATCCTCGCGCTCGGCGCCTCGGCCATCGTCTTCGCTTCATGCGCTTCGCCCGATACCGTGGGCATGGGGGCGAAACCGGCCGCGATCATGGAGCTGGCGGCGGCGAATTACGGCATCGGGGGCTGGCGCGCGGAGCCCTGGCCCGGGCTGCTTCCCGACGGCTCGATACAGGTTAAGGCCGCCGTCCCGGCGGAAGGTTCGTACGGCACCGTCGCCCTGGAGCGCGCGCACAACCTCCAGGCAGCGCTTCTTCACGCGCAGTTCCTCTGCTACGCCATGGGCATTGACGCGGCGAACCGCGCGGCGGGGAGGGCCGCAGGGGTAAAGCCGCCGGTGGCGACGGGTGGGCGCTATACCTTCATGGTGAGGAACGGCCTTGTCCTGTCGGCGCGGTTTGACCCCGCCGGCGGATGCGAGATCGTCTACCGCGTGCCCCTGGCCTCCATGAAGGATTTATCGGGAAGAAGGATGGATGTCCCCTCAGCGAAGATCCCGGGCCTCGCCTACCGCGGAAGCGCCGGGAAGTACCCGTTCGATAGATCTTCATGGATGAGCCGGTGGGCCGACGATTCGACCCTCGAGGTGCGGGCCTTCGGCTCCCCCGGGGAGGAGGACCGGGAAACGGGCCGCCGGCGCCTCACCGCGAAGAGCGCCGCCCTTCACGCGGCCGAGGCCATGGTGATCGAGATACTGAAGGGTAAGACCGTCGAGGTTGACGTGTCGGAGCGGGAGGGCGGCCTTTATCTCGACGCGCGGACGCGCCTCGAAGATACCGTCAGGTCCCTCAGGGCCCCGGCGGCCATCGCCTACGACGAAGACGACAACTGTGAGATCATCTACCGTCGCACCGGGAATGATCTTAAGAGGAAGGCGGGCGTGCCGTTCAGGTGAGCCGGGCAAAAAAAAAGCGGCCGCCAAGGGCCGCTCTTATTTCAGAGTCTTAAAAACACTACTTCAGCTTGGTCTTCACATCCTCAACCTTTTTTCTCAGGCCCTTGCCCGCCACCCGATAAAGGACTTCCACCTTCTGCTCGTCGTCACTGAACCGGGATTTGGCGATCTTTCCCCCCTTGATCGTGCCGTATACTTCAGCCGCCGCGGCGTATCCAGACATTTTAAAATTTTCCATGCCGCTGGCTCCCTGGAATTTTTCACCCACGATTTTTCCCAATGTCTTGTACTGGGCATCCAGCACGGCGGCGCGCTTGGCGTAGAGCCTCTGTTGGGCTGGTACCATCTCTTCCCCGGTTTTTGGATCATTGACCGTGTAGATGCCTTCGCCGAGGCAGTAGAAGGCGTCAACGGTGACGCCATCATGTTTTTCAACCTTCCAGAACCCGTCCCAGCTCCACTCCGCCTCGGTGAGATCGCCGACATTTTTTTCCTCGGTCGTGGTTTTGCAACTGGTGAACATGAACGCGATCCCGGCTATCATCAGAACAGCAAAAAGCTTTTTCATTAAGGAATTCCTCCTTCAATACAGATTTTTTCATGAACGAAAAGGTAAAAGTATATAACCGGTATGTATGGTACTATCGAAATATTTCCATGTCAACATTAATTCCGGTTTTTGCCCTCATGGATATACTCCCATACCAGTCCGCCCCTTTTCTCCGCCCCTGCCACCTTCTTTGAAGTGGGCGACACGGGGACGGCCGTGTGCCTATTTGAAGCGTGCGACAGCACTTTTGTTCTCATTTTTTTTTGGATTTTTCTTTTTTCTCAGTGCCGATGCCGCGAGATGAAACCTCACCGTGAGGCGAGCCGGGCATGGCGCAGAAGCCCGCGGGAAAAATCCAGTGCGGGAGTTCATAAAAACTTGACAGGCGCGGGAGGTCCGGTGATGGTTGTCGGGTCACGCGCCAGCATACCTCAGTTGGTAGAGGAGTCGATTCGTAATCGACCTGTCGCCGGTTCGATTCCGGCTGCTGGCTCATGGAGCGCCGCGGGGTCTTCCCGCGGCTTTTTTGTGCCCACCCGGCTATTCCCCCGTGAAGGCGGGCTTCCGCTTTTCGAGGAAGGCCTTCACCGCCTCGGCGTGGTCCTTCGTGCGCGACGCCAGGAACTGGTAGCTCACCCCCACGTCCGTGGAGAGCTCGAGGGGCTGGCCGCCGATCTGGTTCATCGCCCTCTTGATGATGCCGACGGCGGCGGGCCCCCTGGCCATGCGGCGCGCTAGCTTCTCCGCCTCGGGGAGAAGCTCCGCGACGGGTACCACCTTCTCGACGAGCCCTATCCTGAGCGCCTCGGCGGCGTCGATAAGGTCCCCCGTATAGCACATGTAGCGGGCCATGCCGGGACCCACGATCCTGGGGAGAATGCACATGCCGATCTCCGGTACCAGCCCCATCTTCACGAAGAACTCCCCGAGGCGGGCGGTGTCGGCGGCGATGCGAAAATCGCAGAGGAGGGTGAGCTCGAACCCGGCTCCCAGGGCGAAGCCGTTGATCGCCGCGATGGTTACCTTGTCCAGGTTGTAGAGGGACATGTAGAGCTCCACCAGGGGGTTGAAGTAATCCTTGAATTCCCCCAGGGTCAGGTTCTTCAACGGCTCGATATCGAGTTCCACGTCGCCCCCGGCGGAGAAGTGGTCCCCGGCGCCGGTGAAGACCAGGGCGCGGAGCGTCTTGTCGCCCGCGAGGTCGCGGTATGCCTCTGTTACGCCCTCGAAGAGGTCGGGGCTGAAGGCATTGAGCTTCTCCGGGCGGTTGAAGGTCACGACGGCGTAGTTCTCCTTGATCGTTACCAGGCAGCTCCTGTATTCCCTTGTTTCTTCCTTCATGATGGCCCTCCTCGTCGTGCTCCTCGACGGCCCGGTCGTCTCAGGCAGTCTCGAAGATGGTCGCCGGGGCCTGTCCGCCACCGGTGCAGAGGGTCACGAGGGCGTACCGACCCTTCCGCCGTTTCAGCTCATGGATCGCCGTGACCGAGAGGCGGCATCCCGAGTTGCCCACGGGGTGTCCCAGGGCCATGGCGCCGCCGTTGACGTTCAGCTTTCCCATGTCGGCGCCGAGTTCCTTCGCCCAGGCGAGGGGAATCGGCGCGAAGGCCTCGTTCACCTCGAAGATATCGATATCCTTCATCGCGAGGCCCGCTTTTCCGAGGACCTTCGGCGTCGCGGTGATGGGGCCCGTGAGCATGAGGGCCGGGTCGGAGCCGACCACGGCGTTCGCGACGACGCGGGCCAGGGGCGCGATGCCGAGCTCCCGTGCCTTTTCACCGCTCATCAGGAGGACCGCCGAGGCCCCGTCCGTCACGGTGCTCGAGAGGCCCGCGGTCATCCACTCCGTGCCGGGGAGGACCTTCAGCGCGTCGAGGGATTCCCTCGTGACGCCGGCGCGCATCGTCTCGTCCGTGTCGAAGAGGATTTCGTTCCCCTCTTTGTCGACGCCCTTTACCGGGAGGATCTCATCCCTGAAACGCCCGTCCCCCGAGGCGGCGATCGCCTTTTCGTGGCTCGCGATGGCGAAATCCTGGCACTCCTCTTTCGTGATGCCCCACTTGTTCGCGATGGCCTGGGCGGCCCCGATCTGGTTCGGAATGCCGTAGCGCTCCATGTAGCTTTTGGTGATGGGGTGCCCGGCGTTCTGTCCGTTGGCGAGGGTGCAGTTCAGGTCGGAGGCGATGCCGTACTTTGACATGATCTCGCACCCGGCGGCGATCACCGTGTCCATGGCCCCCGATTCTATCATCGCCGTTCCGAGCTGGATCGCAGAAAGGCTGCTGCCGCACTGGCGGTTCACCGTGATGCCTCCCAGGGTGACGGGGAGCCTTGATTCGAGTATCGCGTTGCGCGCAAGGTTGAATCCCTGCTCCCCGATCTGGTACACGCAGCCCGCGATGACGTCGTCAACCATGGCGGGGTCGAGGCCGACCCGCTGCACGGCCTCGTCGAGGACAAGGGAGAGCAGCACCGGCGCCATATACTCCCTGAGGGAGCCCCTCTGCTTCCCCACGGGGGTCCGTACCGCGCTCACGACGTAGACTTCTTTCATGGACAACCTCCCGGCGCGGCATCATCCCGCGGTCCGGGACGGCGCCTTTATTGTAATATTGTCTTACAATGTATCCCGGAGAGAAATCCGTCAACAATTAATTGCCATGAACGGCCGGGACGGCACGATGGGGCCGGGAGGCAATGTCTTCCCACCCGGCCCCATCAGCCCTGCGCCATTCCCTGGGACCGGCCCGGTTTCCGCAGCGCCAGCCGCATGGCCCGGCCGGACCGACCAACCACCGTTTCAGAAGCAGGAGGGAACAAGATTCGTTTCCACCTCTCTCACGACGATGGGAAGGGGGGGATCGCCGTAGAAGGCGAGCCAGTCGTACTCGAATGATTCGGGCGGGTTTGCTTCGTCGGCGTCGCAATGGTAGAGAACCGTGCAGCTCTCCTTGATGCACCATCCCTTCACCGGGTCGTATTCGATGGCGCAGGTGGTGCCTTCCTTCCGGTAAAAGGGCCTTCCCTCAATTTCCCCGGCCCTGTCGTAGGTCCCGTCGCATATACCGGTACCGGAACCGGATATCACGTAGACTTCAGTTTGAATCGGCAGAAGCGTGCCGCAGTCGTCACCGCCTCCGTTCCAGATGCCGGGAAAATTGATGTTCACGCATCCGCAGAAATACAGGGGGATGAGAACCGACACAATGAGAATACTGCACTTTCTGTACATTTGAGTGCTCCTTCGCTGGTATTGACCCTCTTTTATAACCGCACATGGGGTATACGTGTTTGATTGAAAATCGGGGAAAAAGTGCAGAAAAAATGACGGCAGGTATAAATATTTATACCATGCTGGCGAGTAAACACGATGATGCGGTACAATAGAAGATAGCGCGGGAAACAGATGCAAAAAAAACGATTGCCACTGGACCACTCTGTTTTTTAATGGAATAGAGCGTACATGATTCAGGCGCTTTCATGTCATTGAAACAGAAGATTACCAAAGGGAGCGCTGACGCGACATGAAGAAAACGAAATCGGGAAAAAAAATTGACGGGCGTGCCGGGCTTCTCCCCGCCGTTGACGCCTCAAAGTGCAATTCCTGCTACTCCTGCGTTGAAGCCTGTCCCCGGAACGCGATCCTTATCCCGATGAATACCACCTGCGCCAAGTGCGTCAAATACTGCCTCACCATGGAGGTGCCGTGCAGTCCCGAGCACGTGGTTTTTTCATACGACCTGTGCGATGGATGCGGCATCTGCGTTGAGGCATGTCCCCGCGACGCGATCTACTGGTTTAAACGCGGCGCCGAGAGCCGTTGACGGCGCGAGCGCACGGACTTGGATACGACGACACCAGGGAGGCATCACGATGGAAGGATGGACCGAGGAGGAGATACGGAACAAAAACCTGATGGCCCCCTGCGGGCTCTACTGCGGTGCGTGCGGCGTCTATATCGCGACGCGGGACGGCAACAGCAAGTTCAAGGAGATACTCGGCAGGCTCTACGGCTCTAAGCCGGAGGATACGGAATGCCTGGGATGCATGCAGCCCGAACCGCCGGACAAGATGTACGGGTACTGCCGCATATGTTCCATACGTGACTGCGTGCGGGGAAAGGGGTATTATTCCTGCCACCAGTGCGCCGAGTGGCCCTGCGAGCGCATCGAGACCTTCGGCCTCGCCACGGGGAGGCGGGTGATGAAGGGCGCGATCCCGCTATGGCGCGCCAGGGTGGCGGACCTCGGCGATGAAGAGGGGAGCGTGGAATGGGCCCGGTCGGTCTGCGCGCGGTACCACTGTTCCGGTTGCGGCGCGCCCCTTTTCCGCGGCGCCCGGCGCTGCCGCTCATGCGGAAGGGACGTGACCGAAGAGCTGGACGGCGCGCTATGAGCCGGCAGGCTCCGGAGAGCCCCTCGTCCCGGTGCGCGTGAATACATTTTTCTACCGCAGTGCGAAGGCCGTCCAGAGTGAAATGAAGCCGAAGACGACCAGGCAGGCCCCGGCGATGATGGTAATTTTTTTCTGGAATGATTGGCTGATGATCCTCCCAAGCCTGCTGGCGGCGTAAACCAGCGGTACGAACCAGGCCAGGACGCCCAGCATGACGACCGTGATGGTCACCGGGGCATGCCAGCCCGTGGCGGGAACGCGCTCATTCCAGAGTATGAAAAAATTTCCCGCGATGGCGATCCAGCCGATGATCGTCATCGGGTTCGTCAGGGTGACGACAATGCCTGATACGAAGGTGACCCAGGACCTGGACTGGAGACCCGCCGCGCCGTTCGCATCTTCCGGCGAATTGCCGCCGGCGGAGGCCACCGTGAGGATCCCTATGACGACCAGGAGAAGACCGCACGCAGTCCACAGGGTCAGCTTCATGCCGCTGTTCGGAATGAATCCCGCCAGTCCGAAATACACCAGGCAGAGGTAGAGAACGTCAGAGACGCTCGATCCCAGGGTGAAGATCATGCTGTTCCTGAAGCCGTATTGAATGGCCCTCTGGCACGCGATCACCGTGACCGAACCGGGAGGTATGGCGATCACCACGCCCAGGAGGAATGCCGATATAACATGCTGTATCGTCATGGTCAGTATACTTTATGCGGCCTATACCTTCACTGACCCTTGTATCCATGCAGGCCCCGGCACGTCAAGAAGAACCATGGTGGGGTAGCCCCGCCGGCGCGCAGGTGTGTTCATTTTTTTTTAGTCGGGGGAATTCCTGCTTGATTTATATAAACTTTTGCCTGTCTGTATAATTACCATCAGCCATGAAAATTATTTTCGTT
>CAZKPR010000121.1:0-2159 GCA_964554685.1 uncultured Leptospirales bacterium
TGTAATGAAGTAAACTATGGCAAAAGAGTGGTATGTCGTCCACACCTATTCGGGCCACGAGAACAAGGTCAAACTTGCTCTCGAAAAGGAAGTGGAGAAGAGGGGCCTGCAGAACAAGGTTATACAGGTCAGGATTCCCACGGTCGAGGTCCCCGAGGTAAAGGACGGGAAGAAGAGAATTCGTTCGAGGAAATTCTTTCCCGGCTACGTGCTGGTCGAGATGGAATTCGACGACGAGACATGGGGCCTGGTGAAGGGAATCAACGGGGTCACCAACTTCGTCGGAGCGTATGGATCGAGCAAGCCGAAGCCCCTCTCGAGGGAAGAGGTGAGCTCCCTCTTCGACCAGATGGGTGAACAGAAGGTCAAGGAGAAGATATCGACGGTGGTCGATTTCTCCGTGGGAGAGCATATCAAGGTCATCGACGGCCCCTTCAGCAACTTCAGCGGCGTGGTCGAGGAAGTTCATCCGGAAAAGGGGCGCCTGAGGGTGAAGGTGGAGATTTTCGGCAGGGGTACCCCGGTCGAACTGGATTTCCTCCAGGTCGGCAAGATCTGAAGGTATGCTGGTTTTCTTCTATATAATTGATGATGATAGATGCCGGATAACTGAACGCATGTAGCCTTCCGCCCCGCGCCGCCGAGCGTGCGAATGGGACGGGATGCCAGAGGAACGATATGGCAAAGAAAGTAAAAAAAGTCGTGACGGAGATCAAGCTTCAGATCCCGGGCGGCCAGGCGAACCCCGCCCCGCCCGTGGGCCCCGCCCTGGGGCAGCATGGCCTCAACATCATGGATTTCTGCAAGTCCTTCAACGACAGGACGAAGGACCAGATGGGGACCATACTTCCCGTCGTCATCACGGTGTACGAGGACAGGACCTACACCTTCGTGATCAAGACCCCTCCCGCCGCGGTACTGATCATGAAGGCGCTGAAGCTCGAAAAGGGTTCTTCCGAGCCGAACAAGCAGAAGGTGGGCACCATCACCCGGGCCCAGCTCGAGGAGATCGCCTCCATTAAAATGCCCGACATCAACGCCAACGACATGGATGGGGCGGTGAAGATCATCGCCGGGACGGCGCGCTCCATGGGAGTCGACGTGGCGGAGTAGCGGGACCGTAGCGAGAGAATTGCATTCGAGGTAACGGAAACAATGAAACGCGGAAAGAAAATAGAAACGGCGCGCACAAAGGTCGACAAGAACAGGCTCTATGCCGTCGAGGAGGCCGTCACCCTGATGAAGGAGTGCAAGTACTCCGCCTTTGACGAAACCGTGGACATGCAGATCAAGATCGTCCACAAGAGTTTCCAGAACATCCGGGGCACCGCGTCCCTTCCCGCCGGCACCGGCAAGGAGAAGAAGGTCCTCGTCATCTGCAAGGGGGACAAGCAGAAGGAGGCCCAGGACGCGGGGGCCGATTACGTCGGCGCCGAGGACATCATCGAGAAGATCAAAACGGGATGGATAGATTTTCAGGCCGTGGTCGCCACGCCCGACATGATGAAGGAGGTCGGAAAGCTGGGTCCCGTATTGGGCAAGAAGGGCCTCATGCCCAAGCCGAAATCGGGCACCGTGACCGAGGACATCAAGGGAATCGTCAAGGAGCTGAAGGGCGGCCGCGTGGAATACAAGGCCGACAAGACCGGAGTGATACACATGGGAATCGGCAAGCTCTCATTTGACGACGACGCCATCGCCGGGAACGTCAAGGCCTTCTTCAACCAGATCAACAAGGACAAGCCCTCGGACGCGAAGGGTAACTATATCAAGTCCGTGCACATCAGCTCCTCCATGGGGCCCGGCATTAAAATCAATCATAAGGGGATTGAGAAATAATGGCAAAGCAGTACAAGGTGGACGAGGTGACCCTCCTGGCCTCGAAGCTGAGGGACAAGAGCAATATTATTCTCACCAGCTACACCGGCATCAAGGTGAAAGACCTGGGGAGGCTCAGGAAGACACTCCGCACGAAGGACGCGGAATACCGCGTGGTGAAGAACACCCTCTTCAAGCGTGCCCTCAAGGATGCCGGTCTCGAGGGGCTCGATGAGCACCTGAAGGGACCCATCGGGGTCGCCTTTTTCAAGGACCAGGTCGGGGAAGTGGCCAAGGCGCTGAAGGATTTCGGCAAGGACGTTGAAAAGTTCAGATACTCC
>CAZKPR010000121.1:2169-11953 GCA_964554685.1 uncultured Leptospirales bacterium
TCGGCGTTCTCGACAGCGTGGTGTACACCGAGGAGCAGATAAAGAGGATCGCGGACCTGCCCTCGCGGGAGGCGGTGCTTTCCCAGGTTCTCTCCATGGTGAACGGTCCGGCACGGAGCATCGCCACGGGCATGAACCAGATCATGGCGTCCCTTGCCCGCGGCATCAACGCGGTTGCCGAGGCGCAGAACAGGTAGGTCCGCCGGAGGAGCGTTCCGTACTCCCGGCGGCTTTTGTCGCACAATTGGGAATTAAAAGGTCTCTGTTTCCAGTATATAGTGAGCGGGCGGCGTCGAATCAGGCAATGATCGACGCGCCCGGGGGAAGCCCGGGAATGTGAAGCGGGTCTTCCCTATATGCGGATGCAATGCCTTTATAAGTTTTTACGCTTTGTCGTATTAACTTGAAGAGATTCACTAAGTATAAAGGAGAAGTACAATGGCTAATATTCAGGAATTGTTGGATGTTATCGGCTCGCTGACCCTTCTTGAGGCCGCCGAGCTGGTGAAGGCGATGGAGGAGAAGTTCGGCATTTCCGCCGCCGCTCCCGTCGCGGTTGCGGCGGCAGCCGCCGCTCCCGCGGAAGCGGGCGATGAGCAGACCGAGTTCGACGTCATCCTCACGGGCTTCGGCGATAACAAGGTCGCGGTAATCAAGGAAGTCAGGGCGATCACCAATCTGGGCCTCAAGGAAGCGAAAGAGCTGGTTGAGGCCGGTGGGAAGACAGTCAAGGAAAAAGTATCCAAGGAAGAAGCCGAGAAGATCAAGCAGCAGCTTGTTGCAGCGGGTGCAACGGTTGACGTTAAATAATCGGGCGAAGGATCATCGCTTTTTTCCGCAGTAAGCGGCCATCAGGTTTGGTTGGAAACGATCAAACCTTTTGGCGTTTTTCTACACATCAGCGAAGGTTGAACTACCCATGCAAGAGTCAAGAAAAATCAAGAACTTTGGCAAGATCGAGAAAACCCTCGAGCTTCCCGACCTGATAGAGATACAGGCCAAGTCGTACGACTGGTTTCTCCAGCCCGGCCCGGGGAAAAGAAAGCCCCAGGGACTCCAGGCCGTCTTCGATGAGGTGTTCCCGATCGAGAGCCCCCACGAGGACGTCGTGCTTGAATTCATTGACTATGAAATCGGCGAGCCGAAGTACTCGGAGCTCGAATCAAAGGAAAGGGACGTCACCTTCGCGGCGCCGCTCAAGTCGACCATACGGCTTATCAGGAAAGACAGCATGGAGGTGCGGGAGCAGTCCGTGTACATGGGGGACATACCGCTGATGACGCCCCGGGGCACCTTCATCATAAACGGCGCGGAGCGCGTCGTGGTGAACCAGCTCCACCGCTCGCCGGGGATATTCTTCTTCTACGAGGACGCGGAGCGCACCTACAACTACCGGGTCATCCCCGACCGGGGGTCCTGGCTCGAGTTTGAGATGGATTCCAAGGGATATATCATCGCGAGGATCGACCGCAAGAAGAAGTTTCCCGTATCGCTCCTGATAAAGGCCCTGGGGTACGACAGCGATGAAGAGCTGGTGAAGCTCTTCTATGAAACGAAGACCGTACGCCTCAAGTCCGACGAGGACTATGATTTCCTCAACGGCAGGCGCGTTGCGCGGGACGTGGTGAGCAAGCAGACGGGCGAGGTGATCATGGAGGTCGGAGAAAGGGTCACCATGGACACCATCGACCGCATGCGCGAGGAAAAGGTGGCCGAGGTGCTGGTCATCGAGTTTCCCAACAACAAGGACGACTCGTTCCTGAGCACGACCTTCGAGGTGGAAAAGGAGTTCATCAACAAGCACGTAAAGGCGTCACTTGTCGGGGAGCACAGGAGATCGGAACTCGCCCTCATGACGATACACGCCATCATGTGGCAGAGCGAGCCGGGTAACCTGGAAACCGCCCGTGACCATTTCAACCGGCTTTTCTTCGATCCCAAGACCTACAGCCTCGGGGCCGTGGGGCGCTACAAGATTTCGAGCAAGTTCGGGATTGACGATTACGAGACCCAGACCCTGAGGCCGGACGACATCATATCTTCGCTCAAGTATTTCCTCTATCTGATCGCCGAAGCCGACGGCTATGAAATAGATGACCCCGATCCCCGGATGAAGTCGAAAAAGCGCTTCATCCCCACGGTCGTGGACGACATCGACCACCTGGGCAACCGGAGGGTCCGCTCCGTGGGCGAGCTGATCATGAACCAGATTAAAATCGGCTTCCAGCGCATGGAGAGGGTCATCAAGGAACGAATGACCATCCAGGACCTGGACGTGATCACACCCCAGGCCCTGATCAGCATCAAGCCGATTACGGCGGTCATCAACGAATTCTTCGGTTCGAGCCAGCTCTCGCAGTTCATGGACCAGACCAATCCCCTGGCAGAACTGACGCACAAGCGGCGCCTCAACGCCCTTGGCCCCGGGGGGCTTTCCCGGGAGCGGGCCGGCTTCGAGGTGCGGGACGTGCATCCCTCCCACTACGGAAGGATGTGCCCCATTGAGACGCCTGAGGGGCCCAACATCGGCCTCATCGTCTCCCTCAGCGCCTACGCGCGCATCAACGACTACGGGTTCCTGGAGACACCCTATCGATACGTTGACAACGGAAGACTGACGGACGAAATCGAATACCTCACGGCCGACAGGGAGGACCTCTACTTCATCGCCCAGGCGAACCAGGAGATTGACGAAAAAGGGCAGTTCGTGCAGTCCATCATCCCCTGCCGGCACCGGGGGAACTTTCCCTACATGCGGCCGAAGGAGATCCAGTACATGGACGTGGCGCCGAGCCAGATTTTCTCAGTCTCCACGTGCCTTATCCCCTTCCTGGAGCATGACGACGCGAACCGCGCTCTCATGGGATCGAACATGCAGCGCCAGGCGGTGCCCCTCATGATCGAAGAGGCGCCTTACGTGGGCACCGGCGTGGAACCGAAAGCGGCGTACGACTCCGGCGTCCTCGTGATCGCCGCCCGGGCCGGCGAGGTGGAGTTCGTCGACGCCCATATGGTAAGGGTCAAGACCTCATCGGGTGAGATCGACGAGTATCCCCTCATGAAATTCAAGCGGACCAACCAGAGCACCTGCTTCAACCAGCGCCCCGTCGTGAAGAAGGGGCAGAAGGTCAAGAAGGGCGATGTCCTCGCCGACGGTCCCGCAACGGACAACGGGCGCCTCGCCCTGGGGAAAAACATACTGGTGGCTTTCATGCCCTGGATGGGCTACAACTTCGAGGACGCCATTCTCATATCGGAGCGCCTTGTCGAGGACGACACCTACACCTCGATACATATCGAGCAGTTCGAGATCGAGGCGCGGGAGACGAAGCTCGGCCGGGAGGTGATCACGCGGGATATCCCGAACCTCTCGGAGAAGGCCTTCCGGGACCTTGACCAGGACGGCGTGGTGCGCCGCGGCGCCGTGGTCCAGCCGGACGACATCCTGGTGGGGAAGGTCACTCCCAAGGGCGAGCAGGACCTGACGCCCGAGTACAAGCTCCTGCATTCGATTTTCGGCGAGAAGGCCCGGGAGGTGCGGGACACCTCGCTTCGGGTCCCCAACGGTATCGAGGGAATCGTCGTTGATGTAAAGCGGTTCTCGCGGGAACAGGGCGACGAGCTCGCGCCGGGAGTCGAAGAACTGGTGAAGGTCTACATCGCCGACAAGCGCAAGATATCCGTGGGAGACAAGATGGCGGGGCGTCACGGCAACAAGGGCGTCATATCCAAGATCGTACCGGTCTACGATATGCCATACCTTCCCGACGGCACTCCCATTGACATCGTACTTAATCCCCTCTCGGTGCCATCCCGGATGAACCTGGGTCAGCTCCTTGAGACCGAGCTCGGGTGGGCAGCCCATGAACTTAACCTGATCTTCGAAACGCCGATCTTTGACGGCGCCGAAGAGAGCGATATCGCCGAGTATCTCACGAAGGCCGGGCTTCCGGAAAATTCCAAGACCGTGCTCTACGACGGGCGGACGGGGGTACCCTTCGAGCAGGAGGTCATGGTGGGCCAAATCTACATGATGAAGCTCGCCCACATGGTTGACGACAAGATCCACGCCCGGTCCACGGGCCCCTATTCCCTGGTCACCCAGCAGCCCCTGGGGGGCAAGGCGCAGTTCGGCGGGCAGCGCCTGGGAGAGATGGAGGTCTGGGCCCTCGAGGCGTACGGCGCGGCCTATACCCTCCAGGAGCTCCTGACGGTCAAGTCCGACGACATGCTGGGCCGCGCGCGCATCTACGAGGCGATCGTAAAGGGGATCAACACGGCGGCGCCGGGAATACCGGAATCCTTCAACGTGCTTATTCAGGAGCTCCGGGGTCTCGCGCTGGACGTGAGGATCTACGACGACAAGGAAAAGGAGATCAGCCTCTCGGAATGGAGCGAGGGCTACGGCAAGACAAAAAAGCGAATAAAGATAGATTCATTGAAGAATATATAGGCGCGGCCACGCCACGCCGGCCCGGGGCCGACGGAGGCGCGACCGCTCTGGACAGCATTACAACCCTGACAGAGGAACCGCGATGAGGGATTTCAACGATTTCAGTTCGATTCAGATAAAGATGGCCTCTCCCGACCAGATACGCGAGTGGTCCTACGGCGAGGTCAAGAAGCCGGAGACGATCAACTACCGCACCCTGAAGCCGGAGCGGGACGGACTCTTCTGCGAGAAGATCTTCGGAACCACGAAGGAGTGGGAGTGCTACTGCGGCAAGTTCAAATCCATACGGTACAAGGGGGTCGTCTGCGACCGCTGCGGCGTCGAGGTCACCCACTACAAGGTCCGGCGGGAACGCGGCGGCCATATCGAGCTCGCCACTCCCGTGGCCCACATATGGTACTATCGCTCGGTGCCCTCCAGGATGGGTCTTTTCCTGGACCTCACCGTCAACTCCCTGAAGTCGGTCCTCTACTACGAGAAGTACATCGTCATCGATCCCGGCGAGGCGGCCGAGGAGGAGATCAAGACCGGCGATGTCCTCGACGAGGAGGCCTATCTCGGCCTCTACGAAAAGTACGGCGACACCCTGGTCGCGGGGATGGGGGCGGCGGCTATCAAGGACCTGCTCCTCAGGATCGACCTGGACGAGGAGTCCCGGCAGATTCGCGCGGTCATACAGGCAAAATCGAAAAAGGAAAAGGACGCGAAGATCGACAAGAAGCTGATCAAGCGCCTGGAGATAATCGAGGCCTTCAAGGAGTCCGGCAACGAGGCGGATTGGATGATCCTGGACGTGATACCCGTCATTCCGCCGGAGCTCAGGCCCATGGTTCAGCTCGACGGCGGACGCTTCGCCACGTCGGACCTGAACGACCTCTACCGCCGCGTCATCAACAGGAACAACCGACTCAAGCGGCTCCTCATGCTCCGGGCGCCGGAGATCATCGTGCGCAACGAAAAAAGGATGCTCCAGGAGGCCGTGGACGCCCTTTTCGACAACAGCCGCCGCAAGCGCGCGGTGAAGGGGAAGGGGAACCGTCCCCTCAAGTCCCTTTCAGACATGCTCAAGGGCAAGCAGGGACGCTTCCGCCAGAACCTCCTGGGAAAGCGTGTCGATTACTCGGGGCGCTCGGTCATCGTCATCGGTCCCGAGCTCAAGCTCTACCAGTGCGGTCTTCCCAAGAAGATGGCCGTGGAGCTCTTCAAGCCGTTCATCATGAAACGCCTCGTGGACAAGGATTACGTGCAGAACATCAAATCCTCGAAGAAGATGGTCGAGAACGAGCGGCCCGAGGTGTGGGAGGTTCTCGAGGAGGTCATCTCCGAGCATCCCGTGCTGCTGAACCGCGCCCCGACGCTTCACCGCCTCGGCATACAGGCCTTCGAACCGATCCTGGTTGAGGGAAAGGCGATACGGCTCCATCCCCTGGTGTGTCACGCCTACAACGCGGATTTCGACGGCGACCAGATGGCGGTACACGTGCCCCTGTCCCCCCGGGCCCAGCTTGAATGCTGGACCCTCATGCTGTCGTCGAACAACCTTCTTTCGCCGGCGAACGGCCATCCCGTGGTGTCTCCCACGCAGGACATCGTCCTGGGGATATACTACCTGACCTCGCTCCTTGAGAGCGTTCCCGGCGGGACCATGCTCTTCGACGAGGAGTCCGAGGTGCTCCGGGCCGTTGACGCCGGTCAGATAAAAATGCGGACATTGATCAAGTTCATCAACGCCAATAACGAAATCGTTGAAACCACGGCCGGGCGGCTCATCTTCAACGGCCTCCTGCCGGAGGGATATCCCTTCGTCAACAGGATCATCAACGACAAGGAGCTTTCCGCGATCATCGCCAGCGTGCTGCGCCAGTATGGCCCCGACGTCACGGTGAAGATGCTGGACGACATCAAGGAGGCGGGGTACCGCTACGCGACCTTCTTCGCCCCCACCATTTCCATGTCCGACATCATCGTTCCCCAGGCAAAGAAGGAAATCATAGCCTTGGAGGACAAGAAGCTCGAGAAGATAGAGAACGAATACCGGAACGGCTACATCACCGATGAAGAGCGCTACAACCGCGTCATCAATCTCTGGACCAACGCCAACGAGGTGATCGCGGACAGGATGTTCAGCGAGCTTTCAGGGAACGCCGGCGGTTTCAACCCGATCTACATCATGGCGCAGTCGGGTGCCCGGGGCAGTAAGCAGCAGATACGGCAGCTGGCGGGCATGCGGGGCCTCATGGCAAAGCCGAGCGGCGAGATCATCGAGGTGCCGATACGTGCGAACTTCAAGGAAGGCCTCACGGTCCTCGAGTACTTCATTTCGACGAACGGAGCCCGGAAGGGACTGGCGGACACGGCGCTCAAGACCGCGGACGCGGGGTACCTAACCCGGCGACTGGTTGACATCGCCCAGGACGTGGTCATCGCCATGGTGGATTGCGGCACCACCATCGGGATCGACATCTACGCGATCAAGGAGGGGGATGATGTCATTGAGTCCCTGGGTGACCGCGCCCTTGGACGGACCCTTCTCTACGACCTTCTCCATCCCGTGACGGGAGAGGTGATATGCAAGGCCGATGATATCGTTACGGAGGACATATCCGAGATGATCGATGCGCTGAACATCGATGCGATCGAAATACGCTCGGTCCTCACCTGCGAGGCCAAGCATGGTGTCTGCTCGAAGTGCTACGGGCGCAACCTTGCCAACGCACAGCCCGTTGAAATCGGCGAGGCCGTGGGCATTATCGCGGCCCAGTCGATCGGCCAGCCCGGCACGCAGCTCACCATGAGGACCTTCCATATCGGCGGGATCGCTTCGCGGTCCGTTGAGGAGAGCGAGATCAAGCTCGGATATCCCGTCTACGTGAAGGACATCACTTCCAAAACGATCAAGACCGAGGAGAAGAAGACGATCTCGGTGCGGAGGGGCTATCTCATCGTGCAGCGGGTGATAAACGAGATGACCCTCAAGGGCGATCCGAAAATCCTCGTGGACGAGAGCGAGAAGGTATACGCGGGGGTGGTCATCGCGAAAGGCTCCGATGGCGAGGATGTCATCGCGAAGAGCTCCGGCCTCGTGAAGGTCGTCAAGAACAAGGTGTACATACTGGGGGACCAGCATTCCCTCCCGATCAACGTGGGCACTGAGATCAACGCGAAGGTGGGAAAATTCTACGAAAGGAACGAGATCCTCGCGGCTTTCGACCCGTGGTTCGAGCCGATTCTCACGGAGGTCGGGGGCAAGGTCGAGTTCGTCGACATCGAGATAAACAAGAGCCTCCGGGAGGAGATCGATCCCACGTCCAATGTCACCAAGCGGGTCGTGGTGGAGTACAAGACGGAGAAGCTGCAGCCCCGCATAGATATCGTTACGTCCTCCAAGCAGGTGATCACCTACCTGCTTCCCAAGGGCGCCAACCTGATGGTGCCCGACGGCGCCAAGGTCAACGCCGGCACCGTCCTGGCGAAGATGCCGCGGGGCGCGGAGAAGACCAAGGACATCACGGGCGGTCTTCCCAGGGTAGCCGAGCTTTTCGAGGCGAGGACACCGAAGGACTCGTCCACCCTTTCCGAGCTCGACGGAACGATCGAGATCGGCGACACGGTTAAGAACAAGCGGAAGATCCTCATCACCGGCCAGGACGGGACCGAGAAGGAGTATTCCATACCGGTAACCAAGTTCCTCCGCGTGCAGGACCGCGATTTCATAGGGAAGGGGGAACAGATCGATGACGGACCGGTCGATCCCCACGAGATCCTCAAGATCAAGGGTCCCCGGGAACTCCAGAAATTCCTGGTCAACGAAATCCAGGAAGTCTACCGCCTCCAGGGCGTTTCCATCAACGACAAGCATATTGAGATCATCGTGCGCCAGATGCTCAGGAAGGTGAAGGTGACGGATCCCGGCGACTCGAATTTCGTCATCGAGCAGATCGTGGACAAGTTTGATTTCATTGACGAGAACGAGCGGGTGGTGGAAGAGGGCGGCAAGCCCGCGACGGCGATCCCGATCCTCATGGGCATCACCAAGGCGGCGCTCAACACCGAGTCGTTCATTTCGGCGGCCTCATTCCAGGAGACCACCAGGGTCCTCACCGACGCGGCGATCAAGGGAAAAGTCGACCAGCTCAGGGGGCTCAAGGAAAACGTCATCATCGGCCACCTGATACCGGCGGGGACAGGGGTTCGCCAGTACGGCAAGATAGACCTCTACGAGGAAACTCCCGGCGATCTCGAGGGGCCCTACCCGGAGGAGGGCGAGCAGGCGGATTCCGAGGGAGTCGCCGCGGCCGAGAAGGAATAGTGACCGGAAAAGAAGATTAATATCTTGACAAAAAACGTCCCGGTTCGCACATACCATCATACTGTCCCGGCCCCTGTGGCAATCGCGCCGAGGGGGCGGGAGGCGTACTAAGGGATGAAGAGACAGGAGAGAGAATGCCAACGATCAACCAGTTAATACGGAAAGGGCGGGAGTCCAAGAAGAAAAAGACCAAGTCCCCGGCCCTGACGAGCTGCCCGCAGAAGCGCGGCGTGTGCACGCGGGTGATGACTTTCACCCCGAAGAAACCGAATTCCGCCCTCCGGAAGGTAGCCCGCGTGAGGCTCACCAACGGCATCGAGGTGACCGCCTATATTCCCGGCGTCGGCCACAATCTCCAGGAGCACAGTGCCGTGCTGATACGCGGAGGCAGGGTGAAGGACCTGCCGGGAGTGCGGTACCATATCATCCGGGGCACCCTGGACACCCTGGGCGTTGACGACCGCAAGAAGGGCCGCTCGAAATACGGGACCAAGCGGCCCAAGGCATAATTACGAGAGCGAGGAAGAGAAATGCGGAGAAGAAGACCGGTCAAGAGGGAACAGCTCCCCGACCCTAAGTACGGCAGCAAGCTGGTGTCGAAGTTCATCAACTGCATGATGCTGAAGGGGAAGAAGGGGGTTTCTGAAACGATATTCTACAGGGCAATGGACATTCTCGAGAAGAAGACTCAGAAGGACCCGGTCGAGGTTTTCGTCCAGGCCCTTGAAAACACCAAGCCCTTGGTTGAGGTGAAGTCCCGGCGGGTGGGGGGCGCGACGTACCAGGTGCCGGTCGAGATACGGCCCGAGCGGCGCCAGGCCCTGGGCATCCGCTGGCTCATTACCAATTCCCGGAACAGGTCAGAGAAGACCATGTATGAAAAGCTCGCGGGCGAGCTCATGGACGCCTATAACAACACCGGCGTGTCCATAAAAAAGAAGGAAGACACCCACAAGATGGCCGAAGCCAACAAGGCGTTTGCCCATTACAAGTGGTAACGGCCCTCAGGGGATCCGCGCCGG
>CAZKPR010000122.1:0-3545 GCA_964554685.1 uncultured Leptospirales bacterium
GAGCATCCTTGAGATCCAGAACAAGGAGCTCGCGATAAAGGACGCCCTGACGGGTCTCCAGTCCAGGAAATACCTCCTCGAGAGACTCACCGAGGAATACCAGAGCATGGACATCCTGGGCCGGCTGACGCCCCCGGAGATGAAGATCATGAAGCTGATCATGAAATCGGAAGGGGCGCCTGCTCCCGTGATACGCGACCAGTTTTTCCAGAAATCGCGCTCCAAGGACGAAGTCCTCTTCAACAAGGCAGTCCAGCGCCTGAAAAGCCTCAAGGCCATTTCGATTGAAAACGCCCGGCACCTCGGTGAATTGCAGGAGTGCTATTATTTTAAAAACTCGAAGGTGAGCTATGATCTCTATCTGGCGATGCTTGACCTTGATCATTTCAAGGACGTCAACGACAACTGGGGAGGCCATTCGGTCGGTGACGGCGTCCTCAGGTCATTCGCCGATATTATCAAGAAGAACATCAGGACCACGGACATACCCGTGAGGTACGGCGGGGAGGAATTCATCATCGTGTTCCCCCGATCATCGAATTACAGTCGCATCCTTACCGTCCTGGAGAACATCCGCACGGAGGCGGAAAAAAAGCTCATCGTGTCCTACGGAGGCCGGAGCCGGATCGTCACCGTTTCCGCCGGGGTAACCCAGATGAGCAAATATGACATGAGCATCCATAACATCATCAACCGTGCCGACTCCGCCCTCTATCGGGCGAAAAAACACAGGAACCGCATCGTGCTCTGCGTACAGGATGAGGACGGCCAGCCCGTGTTCATATGACCGCACTGCCGTCCCGTCCGCTGGACGTTGTCCAGCCCGCGTCTTTGATTCTCCCCGCCTTATATTTCGCTTGATCATCCGCGCTGGCCCGGTATGATGGCAGTCGTGAATCGCTTGAAACTGAATACACGGAGGAGATGATGTTCAAGAAGCCCTTTATTTGGCGGTGCCTTCTCATGCCAGGTTCGATCGCGGGATGGATGTTCGCGGCGTCAGGCGTCTGGCTGCAATTCGATGGACCCCTGCGTGTTGCCTGGATCACCGTGGTCCTGATCTGGACGATACTGCACCCCCTCGAAATAGCCGTCTCCTACCGGATCGGGAAGGAGAAGGGCCTTTCAGCACTGCGGGTCGTTGTCATGACGATCCTTTTCGGTTTTACCTGGTGGCTGCCCCTCAAGCTCGGGATTATCGAAAGGTAGGTGGATGATGTTCAAGAGCGGATACAGGAAAAAGCTCACCTACTCGATGGTATGGTCTTCACTGCCCGTTATCAAGTGGGGAAAGAAGCTGAGCAACGTGGCGCCGTTCAGATGGCTCATCGCGCCGTTTTTCCGCTATCCCCACAACGAGGTGACGGCAGTACCGATCAATATCGGCGTGAAGGCCCCCGAAAGCGCGGCCCTTCCGATGCGTCTTCTCGAGCGGATGCTTTCGGAGATCGACGACATTTTCCTTCTCAACGGGTGCATATGCCGCACCCTCCATCCCGTGAAGGGGTTCCCGTCGGAGATCGGGTGCATGGCCCTTGGACCTGCGGCCAGGATGATCCATCCGTCCCACGGCAGGCTCGTTTCATCGTCGGAGGCCGCTGAACACGTGAGGCGGGCGGCCGGGGCGGGCCTCGTGGCGAGCGTGGCCCATACCTGGATCGACGCGGTCGGCTTCGGCATACGCCCTTTCAGCCGACTCATGTTCATCTGTTTCTGCGACGATTCGAGCTGCATCTTCAGGTCGCACATGAAGAACCGGGGATCCAACCTGAATCTTGCCTACAAGAAACTCCCGGGTATATCCGTCACGGTCGACGCGGCCCTCTGCGACGGATGCGGCATGTGCGTTGAGAAGTGCTTCGCGGCCGAGATGCGGCTTGAAAACGGGAAAGCCGTAATCGGTCCCGACTGCAAGGCCTGCGGGCGCTGCCTGGAGCTCTGTCCACGGGGCGCCATCGCAATGCATTTCGAGGACGAGGAACGGCTCTACCGCTCACTTGTCGAGCGCGTTCGCGCCGTGGCGGAAGTGGGGCTCTGAACCGGGGGGAAGAAAAACCTCGCTCACCCTTATCGTGCGGCATACTCCTCGAGGGCGACTTGCACAAGGGTCGCGAGGGCGGAATCCGCCAGCTTTTGTAAAGCCCTTGCCTCAGCTGACACGGGATCGATATGGGCGCCGGCTTCGCTCATGTGACGCGCGATTCGTTCCTTCTTTCCCTGCAGACTGAGCGAGAAGTGACCGCCGGCGCGGCGGGAGACCAGGGATGTGTTCATTACCTTTCCCTGGTCGGTGATGGTTATTTCCTGCTCGATATTCCACACAGCTTCTTCGGGGTTTTCCGCGATGCCAAAGCCGAGTGTGCGCGCGCCGTCGAGCACGCTGGAACGGAACTGTGCCGCCTGGCGCGCGGCCGGGGGGGATGACGTCGCGACAACGGCGAGGTTCCGCTGCCCTAACCAGGCAGCGAATTCGGGATCGTGTGAACGAAAGAAATCATAGAGATGGGGCATGAGGCCCCGGTCTAGCCGCGAAGACCTGATCCCCTCCAGCGCGTTTTTAAGGAAGACCGCTCCATGCTTGCCGGGGGCCGCGGCGGCTTTTCGCGCCAGAGAAAGAAGCCCGGAAAAATATTCATGATCGCGCCGCGCCCCATCGAGTGCCTGGAGCGCCGCTTCATCGGCAGCCCTGAATGATTCGATGAGGGTATCGCCGTGGTCGTCGGCCGTCAACGATGGGGGGGCGACAAGCATGAGCCCGGCGAGAAAAATTACCATCCCGGAGGTGAATGGTGCGGTCATGCGCGGAATGCCCTGTGCACTATCATTTTTTTTCTTCATCAGTAACGGTTTTGCAGAACTCGGCGAGGTTCTTGGATTTTTCGATACGGGTCTGGAGCGTGTTGCATTTCTTCACGGCGAGCTCACGGTCGTATTCGTTGAATATATGGGCCATGTCGGAAGCGGTGAAGAGCGAGGGAAGCTTCGCGGTGCCTTCAAGATACGCGACCGCCTTGTCGAGCATTGCGCTGCCCGCCGAATCCCCCTTCGTGAAGAGGACGCGATACCGTTGCGTGCCCGAACCGACGGAACCGCGGAGGCGGAAGGTGGCGCCATCCGCACCTGGGACAAGGAGCTGGACGGACTTCATTCCCCGCGAGGCGGGATGGACACGCGCCGAGTCATCCGGAACAGAAAGGACGATCTGGGTCGCGATGACCATGGCCATGGAATTCCCCGGGATGCGAAGGTAATCCGTGAAATCGCCTCCGAGGAACGAAACGGAATCGGCCATATCTCCGGCGATAAGGCGCGCGCCGTTGGGACGGGAGTCGGGACCCGACTTTGAATCGGGTTTGAACGACGTCCTGCTGATGAGGACCCAGTCGCCGTTTTTGCTCATCTCGTAGCGGTTGACGCCGTCGGCGAGATCAACGCCGCCCACGATATCATCGGAGAGCACGTCAACCTCGGTCAGCATGAGGCGGACCGTGGAGCCGGGAAGGGAAGGGTAGTAGAGCGTTGAATAGAGCCGAATACCGCGGAAT
>CAZKPR010000122.1:3555-11951 GCA_964554685.1 uncultured Leptospirales bacterium
CCATGACGTGCCATCCGAATTCAGCGCCTGAGAATGAGTCCCTGAAATCGGCATGGGTCTGGCGGCTCACGAATGCTTCTTTAATTTCAAGGCGCACCCACTCATCGTGGTCATCTTCGGCGGTGACGACCCCCGGTTGACCCCGGACGACGGTAAGAAGGGAGGCGAAAAAAAGGGTGAACGAAAAAAGAAGTATTTTCTTCATGACGCATTTGACGCGAGAAAAAGCGTGCTGTCAAGGAATTATTGCGTGTCACGGTGATTCACAAAGGGCCATGCCAGTTCCCACGGGGGGATGTGCGTCCTTATTAATGCCATTGCCGTCTGACACGCACGGCACGCGCCCCGCGCGGTATCGCCTGACGCGTGCCAGCCGCGTATGGCCAGGGGTCCCGGTACAAACTCCATCCGGTTGATCATCCTGCGGCCCCGGAGAACCGTCCAACTGTACTGGATTATTTTGGGTAAAACGAGATACTTCAACAATTAATTTCATGAATTCAGAATGTTGATTCTTGTCGATTTCTGTGAACGCATGAATTGAATAGCAATTAATTCCGCCTTGTTCGCATCTTTGACCGCATTGACGGCCTCCGCGCCGTCTCTTTCCATTCATCCATATCTGTTACGTGTAGGGAGCGATTCATGAAAAGCAAGATCGAAAGCCTGGGTGTGTACTTTCCAGAGAAAGTGCTCACCACGGAGGAACTGATCGGGCGGTGCCGCAAGCGGCCCCGGTGGGACCTCGAGAAGCTTACCGGCATACGGGAGCGAAGGGTAGTGGGGGAAAACGAGTTCGCCCTGGACCTCGCGGTCAAGTCGGCCCGGAAGGCCCTTGACATGTCGAGCTACGGTCCCCGGGACATCGGCCTCATCATCTCCTGCAGCATTTCCCGGCTCTGCGACCGGGAGAAGGTGTTCACCTTCGAGCCGTCTATGGCCGCGCAGATAAAGGGTCGCATCGGGGCCGAAAACGCCATGACCTTCGACGTGGTGAACGCCTGCGCGGGGATGTTCACCGGCATCTATCTCATGGACAGCTACATCCGCGCCGGCGTCGTGAAGTGCGGCATCGTGGTGAGCGGAGAATCGATCACGCACCTGGCGGACCAGGCGACGAAGGAGATACGCTCGAGCTTCGACGGACAGCTCGCGTCCCTCACCGTGGGTGATTCGGGCGCGGCGGTGGTCATGGACGGCATAAAGGGGAGGCGCATCGGTTTTCACCGCCTCGACATGGTGGCCGTCCCCGAGCACAGCCGTCTCTGCATGGCGCACCCCTCTAAGAGGGGGCCCGGTGCGGTCATGGTTACCAGGCCCGTGAGGCTCCAGAAGGCGGCCATGAAGATCAAGGACCCCTATTTCAAGAGGTCTATTGACCGGACGGGCTGGACCATCGACAACATCCACGCCATAATCCCGCACCAGACGTCCACCCGGGCGATCCGCAAGGGCGGAAAGACGCTCATGGAATACCTGGGGACGGAGCGTACCTTAGAAGGGGTCTGTATCGTGGAAAAATACGGCAACCCCTCAACGACGAGCCATTTCGTGGCGCTCCACGAGGCCCTCATGGACGGGAGGATATCCATGGGGAACAATGTCATGTTCATGATCCAGGCATCGGGGCTCATCATGGGGCAGTGCGCCTATACCATGGACGATCTGCCTGAACGATATGCGAAAAAAGCCGGCCGGCGGGAGGAACATTATGCGTAGCAGGATAGAGAGCGTGGGCGTGAGCATGCCCGGTGGTATCATCGCCAGGGGTTCCGTGGATCATGCCGTTGCGGCGGGAAAGCGCTGCATTGAATCTTCCAAGTACCATCGTTCGGAGATCGAGTCCCTCGTCAACGCGGGGGTCTTCAGGGACAATCACTGCGGGGAGCCTGCCATGGCGGCCTTCATCCAGGAGGGCCTTGGGATAAACACCTCTTTTGGAACGACGGGCACCTTCTCCTTCGACCTGAACAACGGCGGGGCGGGGATGCTGACGGCCCTGCAGGCCATCGACGCCATGATGAGGGCGGGGGCGGTGCGCGTGGCCATGGCCGTGACGAGCGAGGCGAACACCGACAGGAAGCCCGATCCGAACTATAACTACCCGCGGTCCGGCGCGGCGGTGATCATGGAGCGGAGCCCCGATTCGCACCGCGGCTTCGGGACCTTCGTGTTCCGGACCTTCGACGAGCACGCCGGTGAGAGCGTGTCACGCGTCGAGCTGTATAAAAAGGGAGGACACCTCACGATCGAGAAATCCGACAGCCTCGAGACGTCGTACCTGGCATGCGCCCGGCCGGTCTTCGACGAGCTCCTCGAGCGGGAGGGAGTCGGCAGGGATGAAATCGACCTGGTGATACCCTCCCAGGTATCAGAGGGTTTTCTTGCCGGCCTGGGAGAGAGTCTCGGTGTTGACGCGGACAAGGTCGTCAATGTGCTGGATGAAACAGGCGGGGATACCCATACGAGTTCGATCATCATCGCGTTGAACGCGGCCGTTTCCAGGGGGCTCGCGGCGCCGGGGACCAGGGCGGTGCTCATCGCCGTGGGGTCGGGGATAACCGTGGGATGCGCGCTTTACAATTTTTAGCACTCAAAGGCGGGGGGCAATGAACGTCAGGGCAAGAAAAACCTTCACCGGCATCAATATCACCTCGAGGATCCGGGAGATGGCGCGCGCAATGCCTCACCGGCGCGCCGTGGTCTATCCCGTTCGCCGCGACCGCAGTGGCAGGATGGCCTACGCGCATGTGACCTTCGGCGAACTCGAGCGTATGGGCGATGCCTGCGCCAGGGGGTTCACCCGGGCCGGAATCGGGCGCGGCGTCGCCACCATTGTCATGGTAAAGCCGGGCGTGGAGTTTTTCGGCATCATGCTGGGGTTGCTTCGTGCCGGAGCGGTACCGGTCCTTGTGGACCCGGGCATGGGCGTACGGAGAATGCTTCACTGCCTGGGGGAAACCGGTGCCCGGGCCTTCGTGGGCATACCGGCCGCCCATGTGCTGCGGGTGCTGGCCCCGGGGTATTTCAGGAGCGTTGAGATCGCCGTGACCGTGGGAAAGCGCCTCTTCTGGGGCGGACATTCCCTCGCGGGAATTATGAAAGATGAGAATGAGCCCTTCCCCATAGCGGATACGAAAAAAGACGAGCTCGCCATGATAGCCTTCACCACGGGGAGCACCGGGCCCGCCAAGGGAGTTGAATTCACCTGGGGCATGATGGAGGCCCAGGTGAGGAGCCTCGGGTCGGCCTACGGCGTGGGCCCCGATGATATCGGCCTGCATACCTTTCCCGCCTTCGCCCTCTTCGACGGCTGCCTCGGGGCCACGACGGTAATTCCCGACATGGATCCCACGAGGCCCGCGAAGGTCGACCCGGAAAAGATCATCGAACCGATAAAGGACCATGGCGTGACCTACATGTTCGGATCTCCGGCACTGGTGGGCCGCGTGGGGAGCCACGGGCGCGCGCGGGGGACCAGGCTCCACTCCCTGAAAAGGGTCATCACGGCCGGGGCCCCGGTCCATCCCCATGTTGTCGAGGATTTCACCGCAATGCTGGAAGGGGACGGCGATATCTATACCCCCTATGGCGCCACGGAGGCCCTCCCGATAGCCTCGATTTCGGGGAGGGAAATCCTCGGGAAGACCGGGCGCCTGAGCCGGCAGGGGAAGGGGAACTGCGTGGGCCGCCCCGTGGAGGGAATCGACGCGCGCATCATCGCCATCAGCGACGGATCGATACCCCGCTGGTGGAAGGGGATCGAGGTCCCGGCGGGCGAGATCGGGGAGATCGCGGTATCGGGTCCCCAGGTGAGTTGCCGCTATCACAACAGGCCCGACGCCGACGCCCTGGCGAAGATACGGCGCGGGACCGACATCGTGCACCGGATGGGCGACCTGGGATGGAAGGACGGAAAGGGCAGGATCTGGATGTGTGGCAGGATGAAGCACCGCGTGCGCACGGCCCACGGGGAGCTCTACACCGTCCCCTGCGAGGCGATTTTCAACAACCATCCGGAGGTATCCCGGAGCGCCCTTGTCGGCATCGGCGACGGCGAGATCAGGAGGCCGGCGATCTGCGTCGAACTGGCGTCACGGGCGTCCTTGCTGAAAAAAAGAAGGATTCGCGGGGAGCTCCTTGAACTGGCGCGGGAAAACGATCTCACCAGGGATATCGAAATCATACTGTTCCATCCCTCCTTCCCCGTCGACGTGCGCCATAACGCGAAAATATTCCGGGAACAACTCACCGCCTGGGCAAACAGGAAACTGAAATGAAAATGAAAGAAAGGTCCGTACTTGTTACCGGCGGCGGGGGGTTCCTGGGCGCCGCCATTGCGCGCAAGCTCGTCGCCCGCGGCGACCGCGTCCGCAGCCTGGCGCGGGGCCATTACCCCATTCTCGATGAACTGAAGGTTGATCAGTTCAAGGGC
Organism: uncultured Leptospirales bacterium; assembly: GCA_964554685.1. Lineage (GTDB taxonomy): Bacteria > Spirochaetota > UBA4802 > UBA4802 > UBA5550 > RBG-16-49-21. The sequence goes on from CAZKPR010000122.1 coordinate 7,991, forward strand.
GATATCGGCGATGAACGGGCGGTTTTCGAGGCGTGCCGGGGAATGGACGCCGTGATACATACCGCGGCCCTCGCCGCTCCCTGGGGTCGCTACGAGGATTTCCATCGCACCAATGTCACGGGCACGGAGCACATCATCAGGGCCTGCAAAGCGCACGGTATTGGCGCCCTGGTGCACACCAGCACGCCGGGGGTGGTGATACACGGCAGGGATATCCAGGGGGAGGATGAATCGCTTCCCTATCCCCGGACCTTCCATTCGCACTACTCGTCCACAAAGGCCCTGGCGGAGATGACGGTGCGGGACGCCGTCGCGGAAGGACTCCCCGCCGTAATTCTCCGTCCCCACGTGATATGGGGACCCCGGGACAACCATCTGGTGCCGCGGATAATCGCCCGGGCGAAGCGGATCGTGCAGATCGGCGACGGCGAGAACCTGGTCGACACCATCTACGTGGACAACGCGGCGGATGCCCATGTGCTGGCCATGGACCGGCTCCTGGAAGACCCGTCACTGGCGGGGAGGGTCTATTTCATATGCCAGAACGAGCCGGTTCGCCTCTGGAGCCTCATCAACAAGATACTTGAATGGGCCGGTTTCGCCGCCGTGAGGAAGCGTATTTCCCTCCGGACGGCCCGGGGCGCCGCTTTTGTCATGGAACAAGCATACCGGATACTCGGCCTGCGGGGAGAGCCGCTCCTGACGCGTTTCGTCGTGGATGAACTGGGAACGAACCACTGGTTCGACGTGTCAGCGGCGCGGAGGGACCTCGGCTTTGTCCCGGCCATTCCCATGGAGGAAGGCCTGCGCCGTACCGAGAAATGGGTGAGAGAAGTCTACGGACCGGGAAAGTGATTGACGGAGCCCCGAGACAATGAATAAAAAGCATCTTGTCGCCCTCGCCATGGCGATACCGATACTCGGGTGGATCTATATAGCCCTCGGTTTCATAGTGAACCTTGACCACACCCTGCTCAGGGTCATCTGGTGGGCTGACTTGGCGGCCTCGGCGGGCCTCCATCCCCTCCAGCTTTTCATCGCCCTTCCCCTGGCGAAGCGGAAGGGTGTCGGCACGGCAAGGGCCGTGGTCATGACCATTATTTTCGGCGCGGCCTGGTGGAAGCCCCTCAGGGAGGGCTTCATTACGAAATAGAACGCAGGGCATCACGGGGGTCCGGGATGAAAACATTCCTGTTCCGGGAGAACCGGATACGCTATCTTGACGAGGGCCAGGGCATACCCGTGATATTTCTCCATAACGGCGGGAACGACCACGCCCTGTGGGAATACCAGGTCCCGCTCTTCGAGAGGACCCACAGGGTCGTCGCGCCGGACCTTCCGGGGTACGGCGCGTCGGACCGCCCGCGGATCAACTACTCCCTCTACTACTACACAGATTTCATCGAGGCCTTCATCGAGCACCTGGGTATCGATCGCCCGGTACTTGTGGGGAACTGCATCGGAAGCGCCATGTCGCTCCAGTACGCCCTCGAGTACCCGGACAAGGTGCGCGCACTGGTGCTCTTCAACCTTGCCACGGAGAACACCCTTCGCCACGGAATATTCGGATTCATGTACGGCATGATGGAGAAGAGCCCCAGGATCCGGAACGTGTTCAGCCAGGTATCGGAAATCGAAGGGTTCTCCCGGATGGTGCGGATGGTGGGCTTCCGCGTGCTCTACGGGAAGAGCGGTGACCCCGATCCCGCGTTCGGGAAGCACATCGAGGAGCTCTACGGTCACCCTGACCAGATGAAGGTCCTCTACAACCTCCTTTCAAACTTCGCGAGCTTTCGCAAGCTCGACGGCGTGGCGAAGCCCGACGGCTTCCCGCCCTGCTGCATGATCTGGGGGAGCCAGAACCACGTGCTCTCGGCGGAGCATGGTGACGCCTTCAACAGGGCCTTCGGCCCCGATGACAGCTACGCCCTCGAGGGGTGCGGACATATGGTGATGCGCGAGAACCACGAAGAGGTGAACCGGATCATCACGGATTTTCTTTTCCGCAACGGCGCGTTTTTCCGCGGTTCGAAGTGAGCGTGAAGATCTTCATCAAGAATTGCGCCTTCCCTGCTGGTTCCTGATGATGGTGAGCCTCCCGCGATAGTACTCCTGCACGCGCGCGATGGCGCCGATGGCCTGCTCCGGAGAGGAGTAGGCCATGATCCCCCTGTCGTCGAGATGTTTCACGATATTATGCGCCGCGTCCTCGTCGAAGGCCACGAGGTCTATTACGGGAATGATCGGTTTCTTGAACTCCCTTATCTGCTTCACCACGATGTCCAGGAGTTCCTTTTCGCCCTCTATCATGTCCCGGGCAGGTGCCTCCATCGTTTCCCGGGGAAGGACGTGAGAATCGAGCCATCTGAGCGCGCGGCTGGTCATGTAGCCCAGGCCAAGGAGCAGGATGGCGTCCATGTCCGCGTGCTTCAGCAGGGCCCCGATGGAGTCGGTGATCATGGATACGCGGCCGGGGGCGACGAGGTCGATGGGGTTGCGCCGGCTCCAGAAGGGGGGAAGAAACGCGTCGAGCATGGCAACGACGCGCCCGTCAAGGGGCGGGAGCTCGAGGCCCGCCTCCTCGCACAGGTCCGCCGAGATCACGCCCCAGCCGCCGCCCTGGGTGACGATGCCGATGCGCTTCCCCGTGAACTCCGGCTGGGAGAGCATGAGCCCGGCGACATCCACCATTTCGTCGATTGTCCGCGCGGGGATGATGTTGGCCTGGCGGCACATTGACCGGAATACCGCGTAGCTTCCCGCCATGGCCCCGGTGTGGGACATCGCCGCGTCCGCTCCGGTGACGCCGGTGCCCCCCTTGAGGATAATGACCGGTTTCGTGAGCGCGACCTCACGGGCGATTTCAAGAAACCGGCGCCCGTGCCGCAGGCCCTCCACGTAGAGGCAGATGATCCGCGTCCGGTCGTCATGCCGCAAATATTCAAGGTAATCTTCGATCGTCAGGTCCGCCTCGTTTCCCGAGCTGATAAGGCGGCTGATGCCGATACCGCGGCGGGTGAAACGGTAGGTCATCGAGGTGCCGAGGTTGCCGCTCTGTGACACGATGGCCACGGCTCCCGGCTTGATCGGGGACGACATCATCACGGCCTGGAGGGGGGAGGGATAGGCGCTGAATACCCCCATGGTATTCGGGCCCACGATCCTGATGCCGTGTTCCCGCGCGACGGCGCGTACCTCGCCCTCGAGGGCGGCGCCCCCTGGGCCGGTTTCGCTGAACCCGGCGGTGATGATGATAGCCGACCGGATTCCCGCCGCCGCGCAGTCGATCAGGGCGCCGGCGACCCGTTCCTTGGGAACGACGATAGCCGCGAGGTCGACGGGCCGGGGAACATCGGCAAGGCGCGCGTAGATCCTTCGTCCGAACCAGGAACCGCCCCGGGGATTGACCGGATAAATGCCGCCGGCGTATCCTCCCTTGATGAGATGGTGGAGGATGTTGAATCCCCACTTGGTGACGCCGGATGAGGCCCCGATAAAGGCGATCGCCCTGGGCTCAAAGAGGGAGCGCAAAAAGGACCTGTCTTCCATCGGGACCCTCTGTCATCGAATTGGCATGGTAGTGCACGACGTCGCTCCCATTATCCTCAAGGCGGCGTCCTGACATCAAGCATAATTTGACTTCCTTCCCGCGCCGAAGGAACTCCCCAGCGGGGTTGGGTGTGAGGATAGCAAAAAGCGGTGGTTCGTTCTTACAATAATTATCATTGACATCCTGCGCCATGATTCTATACGAAGAAGGTTATGCAAGAGCAGGGTTGCCCCTGGTCCAATGAGCTGCCGGGATTCCTCGCGGCGGGGCTTTTCCCTGAATGACAGTCTGTTACGGGTGTGCGCGATGGGTGGTTTTTTCGGTGTTGTTACCATTGATAAATGCTTAAAGGACATAAATTACGGACCCAATAACAAAACAATAAACGTACCCACCCGGGAAGGAATGACG
>CAZKPR010000123.1:0-11725 GCA_964554685.1 uncultured Leptospirales bacterium
CCGCGGCCACGCTCGCCGCGGAGATCTCCTCCCCCCCGTCGAGGTAGTATTCCCTGAAAGAGTACCCCCCGCCTTCGCTTTGTAGAATCTCGAGGACCTGGGAGGGCGACTTTTTCCCGGGGTCCTTCGCATGCTTCACGAAGGTGAGTAATTGGGGATGGCAGGCCACCAGGATCCTCCCCGAGGAATCGATATCAATATTGTCTCCCGCGCTCCCCAGGTCAAGCCGCGCCGTCTCGGCGAGGTCCCCCCCGTGGGAGCGCCGGTAGACGATGAATTCCTTTCCCGTCGTCGTCGACGCGTAGAGGAGCTTTCCGCCGGCATCGACCCAGATGCCGTTGGCCATCCGGAGACCCCCGGCGACGACCCGGGCGCCCGTGCCGTCGAAGTAGACGATGTTCGAGCGGGGAAGGCGAAGGTAATCCTCGAGGGTCCTGCCGAGCTTCGACCGGGAGCCATGATCGTTGGTAATATAGAACTGCCGCGGCCCCGCGGCGGCGATGTCGTTCGGGCTTATCATCAGGTCGTCGCGAACCGTCTCGAGGTGACGGAGGGAGTTCTCCCCGACCTGGAATATCTCGACGGCGTGCCCTTCCTCGGGATGGTTGATGACGAAAAGGAGGGTCCTGCCGTCCGGGGCGCGGTAGAGGCTCATGCCGTGGGGGCGGAACTGCATGGCGAGCCCGGCGGTGAGGTCCCGGGGCCGGGAGGCCGCGCCGGGACCGAGGGAAAATATGGCGCCCTGCTTCGGTGTCCCCATGAAGTGGGCCCGCCGGTCATAGGAGGACACGTAGGCGACGCCGGTGATGCCGTCGACCACGATGTCCTCGGGACCCGGGATGCCGGGCACCCTGGCGCACCTGCATTGAGAACGCGGTTCGAGGGTTTTGAACTCGCCGGCGTCCCACAGGGTCTTCAGAACCATGAGAATAATCACCGCGGCCACGGCGCCGATGATGATCAGGGCTTTTTTCATATCATGCCTCCTCTTCGTTCATTCGGCTTCGGCGGATCGGCACTCGGCGGGAACGGGCGCCACATCCTCCGCCAGTATCGAGCAGCAGAGCACTTCCTCTTCATTGATCGAGTCGAAAAAGACCAGGTGGGTCCGGTTCCCCAGGCGGTAACTGATGCACCCCGTTCCCTCGGCGACGATGCGGTTGATGAACCAGTGGTCCCTGAAGCTTGAACCGATCAGGGCGGCCTGGGGATGGTAGACCACCCTCCCCGCGGTGTCGACCACGTACATGAAGCCCGAACGCCCCACCCTGTGGCGGTCAAGGCTTCGCATGGCGTTCCTGTCCCGCTGGATGGAATTCTTGACCGAGGCGAGCTGCTTCTGTATGCGCCCGGGCGTCACGGGGACGGTCGTGGCGCAGTGCGCAGTGAATATGAGCGCGATGATGGTGAGCAGGGGAACGAAGAGCGATCTGACAGGGCGTTCCATGCGCCTCTCCCGTTTGAAATGATAGCGATGTAACGTACAGGGTCATTTCCAAAAAGTCAATGCATTATTGTGATTGCTATCACCCTCCCCCGGCCCCTCCCATCGAGGGAGGGGGACATTGTCATCAGCGCCTGCCCATACGCGTATTATCCTTGACGGAACGCGGTGCATCGTGCCATCCCGTTCCCATGAGCGAAACCGCGATCATCGCCGTCGCCTTTGTCCTCGGGACCTTCTGGGGGAGTTTCTCCTATACCCTGGCCCTGCGCTACGCGGGCGGGGAGATGCGGAAGGCCCCCCTGAAGGCGCTCTTCTCCCGGTCGAGGTGCCCCTCATGCCACGGCGCAATCAGCCCCCTCCTCCTGGTGCCCCTGGCGGGCTACCTGGCGCTCCGGGGACGCTGCGCCACCTGTGGAAGCCGGATATCGCCGCTCTATCCGGCCTTTGAACTGCTGTACGGTGCCATGGCCGCCCTCTTCGCCTGGAAGCTCGGCGCGGGCACCCTGACCTTTTCCCTCTATCTCCTCGCCGCCCTGGCCGTTGCGATCGCCCTGGTGGACGTCATGACCCTCACCATTCCCGATTCGCTGGTAATCGCCTTCGCAATCATCTCGCTCTATCCCGTCATCATGAACTACCACTTCCTGGACAACCTCTTCGGGCTCCTGGCTCTTTTCGGCCTGTTCATCGTCATCCTCCTGATATTCCCCGGCTCCTTCGGGGGGGGCGACGTGAAATTCGCCGCCGCCATCGGTTTTCTCTGCGGACTCGAGCTCTCCCTGGTGGTCCTGGAGGTTTCCCTGGTTTCGGGCGCCCTCATCGGGGCCGTCTACGCCCTCACCACGAAAAAGGGCCTCCGGACGAAGATACCCTTCGCCCCCTTCCTCTCCCTGGGACTCATCATCTCCCTCCTCTACGGGAGGGACATCCTTCTGATCTATTACCGGATTCTGTACTGACGGGGTCGCGCCGGCGGGGGGCTACCTGCCGCCCTCGGCAAAGGACTTCAGGCCCTCGCAGTAGGAGGCGAAGGCCCTGGCAAGGGGCGCGGCGTAGAGGAGATAGACCAGGGGCGCCAGGGGACCCTGGAATTCCTCGTAATTCACGAAGCGGGTGCGGCCGTCCCCGCGGGGCTCGCAGATCTGCCACCGGAAGCTCCGGATGCCGGGTCTCCCCCTGGTCCGGGAAGTGCCCATGCAGAAGCTGAAGCGCTCCGCCTCGATAGCCAGGATAACCTCCCGCTCGTTCCTGAGGAGCCTGCGCGGCGTCATGCGGCAGTCCAGGTCGAACTCCTCGCCAACAAGGAACCGGTCGTTGCGCAGGGTGATCCGGGGGGTGAACCCGTTCCAGCGCGGGTAGCCCTCGAAATCGGTGATGATCTCCCAGATCCGCGCAGGCGGGGCGTCGATCACGATGTCAGCCTCGATGCGTTTCACGACTTGAGCAGCTTCCCTATGCCGTGCGTCGCGGGAGACTCCACCACGCCCTTTTCCGTGATCAGGGCGGTGACGTACTTCGCCGGCGTGACGTCGAAGGAGGGATTCCGGATCGTGATACCCTCAGGGGCGATCTGCACGCCCATGCAGCAGGCGACCTCCTCGACGCTCCGCTCCTCGATGGTGATGTCGTCCCCGGATTTCGTGTCGTGGTCCAGGGTGGAGACCGGCGCGGCAACGTAGAAGGGGATCCCGTGCTCCCTGGCCAGGACCGCGTGGGTATAGGTGCCGATCTTGTTCGCCACGTCGCCGTTGGCGGCCACGCGGTCCGCCCCGACGATCACCTTATTGATGACGCCGCTTCGCATGAAATGACCGGACATGGAATCCGTTATGAGGGTAACGGGGATCCCGTCGCGGTAGAGCTCCCAGGCCGTGAGCCTGGCCCCCTGGAGATAGGGCCTCGTCTCGCAGGCGTACACGGAGATAGTCTTCCCCTCCTCCACGGCGGCGCGTATCACCCCCAGGGCCGTGCCGTAGCCTCCCGTGGCGAGGGCCCCGGCGTTGCAGTGCGTGAGGACCGTGTCGCCGTCATCGAGGAAGCGGCTGCCATTTTTTCCCATGGCCCTGTTCGCCTCCACGTCCTCGTTGAACACGGCGAGGGCCTCGCGCTCGAGATCACGGCGCATCGCCTCCACGTCGCTCCCGGCGTCGATGATCCTTTTCATCCTGGCGATGGAGGAGAACAGGTTCACCGCCGTGGGCCGGGTGGCGGCGAAGGCGTCGCAGACCGCGCCCATCTCCTCCCTGAATGTATCCGGCGCCGACACGCCGCTGTGACGGGCGGCCAGGGCGATGCCCATGGCCGCGGCGATGCCGATGGCGGGGGCGCCCCGGATCTCCATGCTCCTGATCGATTCCGCAACGTCCTGGTGGTTGCGATAGGTATGGTAGACTTCGTCGCGGGGAAGAAGCCGCTGGTCGAGGATCGTTACCGAATCGCCGTCCCATTGTATCGTGAACATCTCAATCCTCCCTCCGGACCGGTCGGTCCGCGGTTCAGTGCATGCCGTTGCGCTCCACGCGGTACTTGCGCAGCCGCAGGGCGTTCCCCGCCCCGTTCCACTCGACCTCGTCCATGTGGATGCGGATGATGAGGAGGCCGCGGCCGCTGTTTTTAAAAAAATTCTCCGGGTCCCTGGGGTCGGGAAGCGCGTTGTAGTCGAAGCCGGGACCATCGTCCTGGATGAGGTACTCGACGTACTCGCGGTTCAGCTCGTAGGTGACCGTCACGTGGCGGTCCCGGAACCCCGGGTCCTGTTTGCGCCTGTCGATCTCGTCGTTGTATCCCTTGATGCCCCGCTCCTCCCTGATCGAGGAGGACACCTCCAGGCAGCCGTGGTGCATGGCGTTGGTGATCCCCTCCTGGAGGGCCAGGGAGATGTTCTCCGCCGTGGTCCGGTTGCAGAGGCCCGCGGGCACCAGGTCCTTGGTGAGATGGTACGACATGGCGTTGACGACGCTCTCGTCCACGGGAAGGCGGTACTGTCCCTTCTCGTACACGGCGTAGAGGGCGAACCGCTCCGCCAGCTTCTTCTCGTGCTTCCGGTTCAGTATCACCCGTACCGAGGAGGCCACGTCGTTGATGTCGAAGGGCTTGCGTATGAAATCGCTGGCGCCGTAGCGAAGGGCCCGGATGGCGTCCTCGACGTTGCCGTGCCCCGTGATGATGAGCACCGGGACCGGCTCGTCCAGGCCGTGGATCCTCCTCAGGAGCTCGATGCCGTCCATCTTCCTGAGCTTGATGTCCGTGATGATGAGGTCGACCTTCTCGCCGTTCTTGAGGAGATAGAGCACGTCCTCGGCCTTCTCCATGGAGATGACCCGGTACCCGATCCGCGACAGCTTCTTCTGCAGGGTATACCGTATCACCTCTTCGTCGTCGACGACGAGTATCTTCGACCCGTTCCCCTCCATCTATTTCGCCCCCTTCCCCTCGCCGGAGAGGATGAGGTGCCCCATCTTGTCGCGCTTCGTTTTCAGGTAGCGCTCGCTCGCCGGGTGGGACTCCACCTCGATGGGGACCCGCTCCACGATCTCGAGGCCGTAGCCCTCGAGGCCCACCACCTTCTTCATGTTATTCGTCAGGAGACGGATTGTGTGGAGGCCCAGGTCAACCAGGATCTGCGCGCCGATGCCGTAGTCCCTGAGGTCCGGGGGAAAGCCGAGCTCGATGTTGGCCTCCACGGTGTCCAGGCCGCCGTCCTGGAGGTGGTAGGCCTTGATCTTGTTGCCCAGGCCGATACCCCGACCCTCCTGGCGCATGTAGAGGAGCACACCCAGCCCCTCGTCGTTGATCATCTCCATGGCCCGGTGAAGCTGGTTCCCGCAGTCGCAGCGATGGGAGCCGAAGACGTCCCCGGTGAGGCATTCCGAATGGACCCGCACGAGAACGTTCTTCTTGTCCTGGACCGCGCCCTTCACCAGGGCCACGTGGGTCGCCTCGCCGACCTCGGTCTGGTAGGCGAAGATGGTGAAATCCCCGTGCTCCGTGGGAAGGTTCGCCTCGGAGACGCGGTGCACCAGGCGCTCCTTGTGCTGGCGGTACTTGATGATATCGGCGATGGTGGCGATCTTGATCCCGTGGGCCCTCGCGAAGAGGTCCAGGTCGGGGCGCCGCGCCATGGTGCCGTCGTCGTTCAGGATCTCGCAGATGACCCCGGCGGGGCGCAGCCCCGCCATGGTGGCCAGGTCCACGGCCCCCTCGGTATGACCCGCCCGGACCAGGACGCCGCCGTTGCGCGCAGCCAGGGGAAAGATGTGCCCCGGCTTGCGGAGGTCCTCCGGTTTCGTTTCCTCGTCGATCAGGATCCGCACGGTCCTGGCGCGGTCATGGGCCGATATCCCCGTCGTGGTGCCCTCCCGGGCGTCCACGGAAACCGTGAAGGCCGTGCCGTACTTGTCCTGGTTGTCCTCCACCATGAGCTCGATTTGAAGCTCCGCGGCCCTGGCCTGGGTCATGGGCACGCAGATCAGGCCCCGCCCGTGCTTCGCCATGAAGTTGATCGCCTCGGGGGTGCAGTGCTCCGCCGCCATGACAAGGTCGCCCTCGTTCTCGCGGTCCTCGTTGTCGACCAGGATGATCATCCGCCCGGAGCGGATCTCCTCGATCACCTCGGGTATGGGACATGATTTCACGGGCGTTCTCCTTTGCCGCGGCGGAACGGAACCTGCGTCAGGGGCGGAACGGCGGCCCGGGATGGCCCGGTGCCACCGGTCCGCGGGACGGCCGCCCCGGCGATGGGATGTGTGTGACCAATCTAGTGGGGGGCCCGGCGGCGTCAAGATATTTTATCGGTTCCGGGCCCGGCCGGGGGAGCGGGCTTAACCAGGGTGCGCGGCAAGGGAGTCGAGTATGCTATGGACCGATTCCCGGTCCGGGGCGGCCATGAGGTCCTTCCGGGCATGGCGGGCCCCCCGGAACTCGTGAATATAACGGACCAGGTGCTTCCGCATCAGTATGACGCCCCGGTCGCCGTGGCGGCGTATCATCATGTCGAGGTGCTCCTTGACCAGGTCCACGACCTCCGGAAAGGAGGGAGAATCGCCGGAAAATATCCAGGGATTGCCGATGGCCCCCCGCCCGATCATGACCCCGGCGCATCCCGATTCCGCCAGGCGGCGGCGCGCCTCTCCGTGGCTCCTGATGTCCCCGTTTCCAACGATTGGCAGCTTCGAGGCGCGGGCGATCTCGCCGATGACGCCCCAGTCCGCTTCGCCGCCGTACTGCTGCGCCCTGGTGCGGCCGTGGACGAACACGGCGGACACCCCGGCGTCCTCCAGGGCCATCATGACGTCCCGGTAGGTCATGGTCGCGGCGTCCCAGCCGATCCGGATCTTCGCGGTCACGGGCTGCGCCGCGCCCCGGACGACCCCGGCGGCGACGGCGAAGACCCTCCGCGGGTCGAGGAGGAGCGCCGCGCCGGAGCCGGAACCGCAGACGCGGCGCGCCGGGCATCCCATGTTGATGTCGATGAAATCGGGGCGCAGGTCCCCGACGATCTCCGCCGCGGCCCCCATGAGGTCTGCATCGTTGCCGAAAAGCTGGATCCCGATGGGCCGCTCCCCCTCGAGGAACTCCATGAGCTCCCGCATCTTCCCGCTTCCCCGCACGATACCCTCGGCGGATACGAGCTCCGTGACGGTGAGCCCGGCGCCGTGGCGGCGGGCGATGAGCCGGAAGGGGGAGTCGGTGAACCCGGCGATGGGGGCCAGCAAGAGGGGGCCGGCGGCGTGGATGTTCCCGATGCGCGTCATGGCGGCTACTTGTCGTGCACCTTCACGACGACGAGGGTCCAGGCCTCCCAGATCGACAGGGGCAGGACGCGCACCTTCAGGGTGACCGTCGATTTCGCCTTCACGTCGACGAAGAGCGGCTCCTCGCCGGAGCCGCAGTCCCTGTTCCTGACCCTGGTATCGAAGAGGCAGAGCCGGGCGCGCAGGGTCTTCCCGACGCCTTCGGGGTTCTCGACGTCGAGCTCGAAATCGACGGCGTCCCGCTCCCTCTCCATCAGGCGGACCGTTATGAGCAGCCCCCCGTGGCGATAGGTCCTCTCCTCGAGGAGTTCCTTCTTCTCCCCGTCGGATTCACCCTGATCACGGGGGGATATATCCCCCGGGTCGGGCGCCATGGCCAGGCGGGCCTGGTCGTCATCCCCTGCGAGGGCGCCCCGTCCCGGCAGGGTCACTGTCGCGACAAGAGCCGCGGCGAGAAGCATGGCAAGGAAGGCGGTTCGTATCATACCCGGATCCGTCACTGGTTTTTCCCTCCCCTATGCGCGAAGGCAGCAGGGCCTTCCCGCCCGTGAAAGAAGGCGTACACTGAACTAACGTGCCCGTGGAGGGACAAAAGGGCAAGAGATTTTCATGGAAAGGATATTCCGGATTCAACCCTGGCGCCCCTGGGGGGATATGAGTCTGGAGTAATAACGAATATTTTTTGTATCCTCCGTCATTTTTTTTACCCATACGCAGCAGTTATAAAGTATTTTAGAATATAGGATTGCACCATGCGGCACTTCGCGACACTGCGTAGTATGATGATACTTCTCGCGGGCCTGACGTTCATCACGGCCTGCGGAAAAGAGGGATATACCACGATGAAAGAGCGCACTGACACTGCCCTGAAGCAATGCCTCACCCCGGAACAGTACCGCGTCACCCGGGAGAACGGCACGGAGCCCCCCTTCCGGAACGAGTACTGGGACAACAAGAGGCCCGGAATCTACGTGGATGTCGTATCCGGTGAGCCCCTCTTCAGCTCCCTTGATAAATTCGATTCTGGTACCGGGTGGCCCAGCTTCACCAGGCCCCTTGAAAAGGAAAACCTCAAGATGAAGCAGGACCGGAGCCATCTCATGACCAGGACCGAGGTGCGGAGCGCCGGGGCGGATTCACACCTGGGGCACGTCTTCGACGACGGCCCCGCGCCCACGGGCCTCCGCTACTGCATCAATTCAGCGGCCCTCCGCTTCATACCCGCTGAAGATCTCGAGAAGGAGGGATACGGCCGCTTCGCGCATCTCTTCAAGGTGAAACAGGCGCCGAAGGGCACCGAGACCGCCATCTTCGCGGCGGGGTGCTTCTGGGGCGTGGAGCATATCTTCCGGCAGGTAAAGGGCGTGCGCGAGACCAGGGTGGGCTACACGGGAGGAACGACAAAGGACCCGGGATACCGGGACGTCTGCACGGGCGCGACGGGCCACGCCGAGGCGGTGCGCGTGGTGTACGATCCCTCAGTCGTGACCTACGGGGAGCTCCTGGACATCTTCTGGAGGCTCCATGACCCGACGCAGCTGAACCGCCAGGGACCGGACATCGGCACCCAGTACCGGAGCGCCGTCTTCTATACAAACGACGCCCAGCGGAAGGAGGCGGAGCGCTCGAAGGAGGCCTTCGACAGGTCCGGCGTGTTCAGCAAAAAGGCCGTTACCGAGATCAGGAAGGCCGGGCCCTTCTACGACGCCGAGGAATACCACCAGGACTATCTCGGCAAGAACCCGGGACGCTCCTGCCACGTCCTCCGGCCGAAATAGTCGGAGCGCAAAAATTGCATCCCCGGAACGAAAAGTGCTTTCGCCCGGGGAGTCCCCCTGTATAGTTGCCAGCCATGGAAACGGCACCATCACCGGCGGGCACGCCGGCCATGAAGAGGAGGCTCTACGGCAGAAGCCTCATCAGGAACCGGTTCGCGGAGCTCATGAAGAGGATCCTGGTCTTTTCCATTCTCGCCTTCCCCGTCATGGCCGCGGGGGTCAACATGACCTGCCTCAGGCAGTCCCGCGCCGCGGCGGACCCCCGCTGGAACGACGTGGCCCGCTACCTGGCGGGCCTCGAGCCGGGGGCCGGGAGCCCCCTCCTGGCCAGGACGGCTGACCCCCGCTTCAGGGAACACGCGCGCTTCATGGACGATCTATGGGAAAAAATCGAAGAAGGGACCGTGGCGAAGATCCGCGCCTGGCGGGATGACACCCTTCTCCGGGAGAAGATCTCCACCGCCATCTACCCCCTGAGCGGCGCGGATTTCATCAACCTCTACTCCCTCTACCCGAAGGCCTCCCGCTACCTGATGATCGCCCTGGAGCCGCCCGGCGACGCGGCCCATCTCCTGGATCCTGGATCGGAACGGATGGTCGAGGGCCTCGCGCCCCTGCGCCGCGGGATCTACCTCTACGGGGTCAACAACTACTTCCAGTCAAAGGTGATGTACCGGGAGATGAACAACACCCTGCTCCCAGGGACCGCACCGGTCCTCCTTATCTTCATGGCGCGCCTGGGACTCACCGTCATCGGCGTGGAGAACGTCACGTTGACCCGATCGGGGAGACTCGCGCCTCTCGTGAAGGGGCACGCCGGAACGGAGACGGAGATGGTCCCGGGGGTCCGGATTCGCTTTAAAAGGAAGGGCCTCGGGGGATCGGGGGAGCTTGTCTACCTCTCCATGCGGCTCCGCGGCGATTCCGCGGACCCCTCGACACCGGAGGGGAAGTTCCTGCGCCGCGTGAAGGGCGCCGGGACGCTCCTGAAGTCCGCGGTTTATCTCCTTCAAGACGACCGTTACGGCGATTTCCGGGACTTCCTCCTTTCGCGGAGCCGCCTCATCGTCCAGGACGATTCCGGCATCGCCTACGGCGCCTTCGGCGGGAAATGGGATATCGACCTCTACGGGACCTTCCGGCCCGCCTACGGGCTCAAGGGCTGTTACGTGCGGTACCAGAGGGACCTCGACGAGGCGTACCGTGAAAAGAGCCAGCCCCTCCCCTTCAAGTTCGGCTACGGCATCCTCGTGGGCCCGAACCAGTCCAACCTTATGATCGCCAGGAAAAAGGGGTAAAAGAGAACCCCCTTCCCCGTTGATTTCGGTCCGTCCAGATACTCCCGCATACCGCCGTTATCGCCTCTCCCATCGCCTCTGCCCCGGGGCGGGCCCGGGTATCACCCCCTAAAAAAAGCGATATATTTTTTCATGAACGGGATCGACAATACTATCAGGGGATCGAGGCATCGACCGGACCTGAAGATATGGTCAACACGCGAGAGCAGTCCCGGAGCACCGGCAGTGGCACATGACAGTATCGATTCATCGGCGTCATCGCGGCGCACCATGCGGAGCGCCATGAAAAATTCAACATGGTACATGCTTGTCAAGGTCGGCAGAAATTTCTTTTTCAGGCTTTTCCTGGTAGCCTCGGTGTTCCTTTCGATACTCTCCGTGGCGGTGTATTATTTCGAGAGCAGGTACATTGTATACACCTACGAAAACGGGGTGAAGGTCGAGGATACGCACAGGTCGAGCAATATCAGGACCCTGAAGGACGCGGTATGGTGGGCCTTCGTCACCTCAACGACGGTGGGATACGGCGATTATTATCCCCGCTCCGTGGCGGGCCGTTTTTCCGGGATACTGCTCATGTTCTTCGGCGTCGCCTTTGTCGGCGTCATCACCGGTAACATTGCGTCCGCCCTGGTCGAGAAACAGCTGAAGGAGGGACGGGGGTTGAAAGAACTGAAACTAAAGAACCATTTCATTATCTGCGGCTGGAAGCGCGACATGGCCGAAGTGCTCCATCATATCATGGTGAGAAACAGTAATTTCATGCCCTCGGATTTCGTGCTGATCAATTCCGCCGACCCCGCGGAGGTCGAGAACTTAAAAACAGACCCGATGTTCGCGCACGTGAACTACATCCACGGAGACTATATCGACGAGCGGGTTCTGAGGAGGGCAAACCTCGCGGGTGCCTCACGGGTGGTCATCTTTGCCGACCGGCTGGTCCAGGGTTCCGTCCAGGAGGTTGACTCGCGCACCGTGATGGCCGTGATTACCATCAAATCGATCGCAAAGAACATCTACGTCTGCGCCGAGATCCTCGATGAAAAATTCGAACGATACCTGAGGTTCTCGAATTGCGACGAGATAATTCTTTCCACGGAATATAACCGTTCGATTATCGCGAACGCCTCGGCGGGAAGCGGGATATCCCACGTGATAAGCGAGCTGCTCAACGTGGACACGGGAGCATCCATCGCGACGCGTGAAATCCCCGATCAATTCCTGGGAAAAACGTACGGGGCCCTGGAGGCGCATTACGCGTCCCTCAGGGGGCGCGACATACTGATCGGGGTCCTTGAAAACACCGGCAACTTCTTCTCGCGGAAGAGGGACGCAATACGCGATGCGCAGAAGACCCCGGACATATCGAAGCTTGTCGACAATCTCAAGGACGTCAAGCAGATGGTGGCGAACCGCCCCGTCATCAATCCTGAAAAAGATCGGAAGAGC
>CAZKPR010000124.1:0-11722 GCA_964554685.1 uncultured Leptospirales bacterium
GACACCGTGAAGGAGGACTACCCCGCGGTCGTGCGCGAGCTCCTGGATGACCACAAGATGACCCTCGGCGAGATCCAGCGCGTGCTCCAGGGCCTTCTCCGGGAGCGCGTGTCGATACGGAATATCGTCACCATACTGGAGACCCTGGCCAGCTACGCCTCCTATTCGAAGGACCCGAGCTTCCTCGGGGAAAACGTGAGGATCGCCCTTTCGAGGCAGATCACGAAGGACTACGCGGACAAGGCGGGTACCCTGAGGGTGATCACCGTCGATCCCGAGATCGAGACGATCATCCGAAACGCCGTGCACGAGGATCCCATCGAGGGGCCCGTCCTGGCCATGGACCCGACGACGCACCAGACGGTGGTGGAATCGATGCTCGAGGCCTACCGCCGTTCGAAGAACATGGGGCACGCCCCGGTGTACCTCGTCTCGCCGCAGATCCGCCGCGTGACATTCGCGCTCCTTGAGCGGGAGATGCCCGCGCCGGTGGTGCTGTCGTACAACGAGATACCGAACTCGGTGAAGGTGGAGGTGGTGGTCTCCGCGCTCCTCTCGAGCGCGGCCTAGGGGACGAGGACGCAGGATAGGATACAGGGGCGCGGTTCCGGAACCGCGCATATAAAAAAAGTGGAGTGTATGCAATGAGGTACATCAAGATCCGCGGGAATAATTACAACGAGGTCATGATGAAGCTGAAGATGGAGCATGGCGACGACGCCATACCCATCAGCCATAAATTCGTGAAGGAGGGGGGGCTCTTCAATTCGAAGCTCTTCGCCCGCGAGGTGGTGGAGCTCACCGCCGCGGTCCAGGAGCGGAAAATGAAGTCATCACCCCTGTCCGGGAGCAGGAAGATAGACATTACCGTGGGGGACGCCCCGGCATCCAGGAAACCGGCAACTTCCGGGTCGGCCGCCCCCGCCCCGCCGGAGCCGGCCGAATCGGCGGATCCCGGGACCCCGGATGAGGTCCAGGCGTCACGGCGTCCCGCGGGCTTCACGTTCAACGAAAAGCTCAACGAGGTCTACAACGGCATCGCGGAGCAGCACCGCGCGACGGAAGCCCCCCGTCCCGCGCCGGAGGCCAGGGACCAGAAGGCCGCGCCCGTGCCGGGCGGTCGGCTGGAAAGGGACCTGGAGGAGATCAAGCGCGCGATCTACCGGATCAGCGGCGACGGCCCCGGCGAGAGAGGCCGGGAGCAGGACGACGGTGTCATGGGCCCCATGAGGCAGGTCCTGAAAAACAACGATTACGACGACGAGCAGTGCGCGACAATGATCAGCCAGATGAAGAACTCGATAAACAGGGAGGACCTCAAGGACAGGCACAGGATAGAGAAGTCCCTCAAGGACCTCCTTAAAAGCAGGATCGTCGTGACGGGTCCGATACGGACCGGGGGCCGGAAGAAGATCATCATGTTCATAGGCCCCACGGGTGTGGGGAAGACGACCACCATGGCGAAGCTGGGGGCCATCAACGCCCTTCGGGAGGGGCACTCCGTGGCGTTCATCACGATCGACAATTACCGGATCGCTGCGACGGAACAGCTGAAGAAATACGCTGAAATCATGAATATCCCGATCCACTCTGTCAACAACCAGAAGGAGTTCAAGGAGATCGTGGGACGGGAAAAGGCGAATATCATCATGGTCGACACCTCGGGGCGGAGTCACCGCAACGACGTCAAAATATCGGAGATCAAGGGCTTCGCGGACACGATCGACGGGGACTGCGAGAAGATCCTCTGCGTGAGCGCCAACACGAAGAAGGCGGACGTGCAGGACGTATTCAGGGCCTTCGACTCGATCCGGTTCGACAGCGTCATCATCACGAAGGTGGACGAGACCTCCTATATCGGGAATGTGGTCGATATTGCCGATAAATTCAAAAAGCCGATAGCCTACTATACGATCGGGCAGGAGGTACCGAATGACATCGTGGTCGCCGATCCAGATAAGATTGTTGACATGATGGTGGGCAGTGTTTATAATTAATTCAGGCATCTCTCGGTAAGGAGGCCTATCGTGGATCAAGCCGCAAACCTGAGAAGACTGGTGCTCGAGACCGACGCCAGGAAGCAAAAGAAGACGAAGACGATCGCCATCGCGAGCGGCAAGGGCGGCGTGGGGAAAACCAGCGTCGCCGTGAGCCTTTCCATCGCCATCGCCCAGTGCGGTTCCACGGTCACACTCCTGGACGCGGACCTGGGACTGGCGAACATCAACGTGATCCTCGGCATCATACCGAAATACAACCTCTACCATGTCATCAAGGGGCAGAAGAAGCTGAAGGACATCGTCATCGACGTCCCCGAGGGGATAAAGATCATCGCCGGCGCCTCGGGCTTCCACCAGCTCGCCAACCTCGAGGCGAAGCAGAGGAACGATTTCATCGGCGCCGTGGCGGAACTCGATTCTGACGACTACATGATCATCGACACCGGGGCGGGGGTCTCGCAGAACGTCCTCTCCTTCGTCATCGCCGCCGACGAGGTGATCGTCGTGACCACGCCGGAGCCCACGGCGATCACGGACGCCTACGGCATCATCAAGTCCATCGCGGCGCAGGCCCCCGACAAGGTGATTAAAATAATCGTCAACCGGGTCGCCTCCGTGGCGGAGGGGAACCGGGTGGCCCAGCGGGTCATCAATATCGCCGGGCAGTTTCTCAACATCAAGGTGGACAACCTGGGCTTCATATTCGACGACCTCTACGTGCCAAAGTCGGTGCGCAACCAGAAGCCCTTTATCGTGAGTTATCCCAAATCGAAGGCGGCGGGGTGCGTGACGATCATCGCGGAACGGATCTGCAACAGGGCGTCGTCTTCCAAGGGCTCGGGCCTGGCCTCGTTCTTCAAAAACCTCTTCGTGTCCAGTGACGACGAGGAAGGGGAGGAGTAGCGGTTGCCGGCCGGTGTGAGTGCTCCCATGAGGGGCCGCGGCGTGCGGGGCGTGCGGTGAGGCGACAATGATCGGATTGAACAGACTGTCCCTTGAGGTGAAATCGGCCGCCCTCTTCGGTGCCGGGGCGCTTCTGCTCTCCACGGTCATCGGCTTCATCGCCGGGGTGCGCTGGGGCGTGGTCCTGCTCCGCGCGGCGATCATGACGGCGGTCTTCGCCGGAATCGGGTTCGGGATATGCATGATACTGAAAAGGTTCGTGCCGGAGCTCTACGAGGCCCTGGTATCCATGGCGTCATTCGGCGGCGCCGCGGACCGGGGCGAGGACCTTGAGGCCATGGCCGGGGAGCCCGCCGGCGCCGGGGAACCCGACGGGCAGCACGGGCCGGAAGATGAACCTGAAGAGAGAGGGGACGCACCCGCCTCCGCGGCGCCCGGAGAATTCCGCGAGCTCGACGGGGAGGTCCTGCCGTCCTACAGCTCGCGGCCCGCGGGCGGTTCCGTGGACACGAGGTCGGGGAAGCTCGGCAAGCATATCCTCGAGCAGGAAAAACTGGCGAAATACGAGCCGAAGGTAATGGCACAGGCGGTGAGAACGATGATGAACAGGGAACGAGACTAATACCCGGGAACGGAGTATGAATGATAAAAAATTCAAAGAACTGGATGCCGTCGGCGAGGACAAACTCTGGGAGAAGTTCATCAAGTCGAATAACCAGGATCTGAGGGATTATTTCGTCATCAAGTACGCCCCCCTGGTGAAATACGTTGCGGGCAAGATATCGATGGGCATGCCCGCGAACATCGAGTTTGACGACCTGGTATCCTACGGCATCTTCGGCCTCATCGACGCCATCACCAAGTTTGATCCCGCCCGGGGGATCAAGTTCAAGACCTACGCGATGACCCGCATCCGGGGGGCCATTTTCGACGAGCTCCGCTCGATCGACTGGATACCGCGGTCGATCAGGCAGAAGGCGAAGCAGGTCGAGGTGGTGATTTCCGAGCTCGAGAACCGCCTGGGGCGGACCGTCGAGGACGAGGAGATCGCCCGGGAGCTCGGCATTTCCGTGGAAGAATTCCAGTCCCTTCTCGCCAAGCTCTCCGGCACATCAATGCTTTCCCTCAATGACATCTGGTATCTCGGGGACGACAGCGATGAACTGTCGATACTCGAAACCCTCGAGGCCCCGGAAAACATGAATCCCGACGTCCTGGTTGAAAAGCAGGAGATTCGTGATTATATTATAGATGCGATCAAGAAGCTCCCGGACAAGGAGAAGAAGGTAATCGTGCTCTATTACTACGAGGATCTCACCCTGAAGGAGATCGGGGATGTCCTCGAGGTGACCGAGAGCCGGGTTTCCCAGCTCCATACCAAGGCGATCATGAGGCTCAGGGGGCGACTTGGCCGGATCAAGTCCAATATCGTGGGATAACGGGATGCGCGGAGCCCTTCGATGACGAAATTAAAGGACCTCTTCATGACCCTGGACGTGTCCGACGCCGGCGTCGATGAGAGCGCCGTGGAGGTCAGGGCCGATTCCGTCAGGCAGGCCCTTGAGTTGGCCGCCAGGGAACTCGGGGTCGACGTCTCCCTCCTGGACTACCAGATACTGGAAAAGGGAACGAGGGGATTTTTCGGCATCGGCAGGCTGCCGTACCGGGTGCTCGTGACGCCCCTGGCAGGGCTTCGCGAGCAGGGGGAGCTCGAGGACCTGGAGCGAAAGCTTTCCCGGGAGCACGCCGGCGGCGCCAGGGCGGACATGGACGGGTCCTTTTCCGTGAGGGTCACGAAAAGCGGAATATGGCTCACGGTAACGCCTTCCCGGGGCAAGGGAAGCCCCGTGACCCCGGAAGAGGTCAACAACAAGCTCTATTCAATGAAGATAATGCCGGATGATTCCGCCAGGATAGAAAAGGAGGTGGGCAAGGCCACGGGGAAGCCCGTAAAGATAGGTCCCTGGAAGCCGAACCCGGATTACGACGGCTCGATGAGCATCGAGATCACCGAGGACGAGATGAAGGCCTTCGTCCATTTCGTGCCTCCCCGGTATTCCGGCAGGCATATCGAGTACGGGGAGGTGATCGAGGGCCTGAAGAAGGCCGGCGTGAAGACCGGCATAAAGGAGGACGCGATCCGGGAGTACCTCGATCAGATGGAGTATCATCGTCCTCTCCTGGCCGCCGAGGGCGTCAGGACCGTCAACGGGAAGGACGCCTACGTGGAGTACAAGGTCCGGGTCGACACGAAGGACGTCTCCTTCGAGGAGGACGAGTCGGGGAAGGTCGATTTCCGGAACCTGGAGCTCCTCGAAAACGTGGTCGTGGGACAGCTCCTTGCCGTCAAGGTCCCCGCGGAGCAGGGCACGCCGGGGCGGACGATCACCAACCGGATACTCCCCGCCCGTTCAGGGAAGGACATCAAGATTCAGCACGGTAAGGGTACGATCCTCTCCGAGGACGGCTCGGAACTCACGGCGGCCATAAACGGCCAGGTGGTGTTCAAGGTCGGGAGGCTAAGCGTCGAGCCGGTGTACGTGGTCAACGGCGACGTGTCCCTGGAAACGGGGAACATCGTGTTCCTGGGATCCGTCATCATCGCGGGGAACGTGCAGGACAACTTCGAGGTGAAGGCGGCGGGGAATATCGAGATCAGGGGGACGGTCCAGAAAGCCTTCCTTGAGGCCGAGGGGGACATCATTATTTTCCAGGGCATTATCGGGCGGGAGGAGGCGCGGATCGAATCGACGAGCGGCACGGTCTACGCCAAGTTCATACAGAACGCCAGGGTCTTCGCGGAAAACGACGTCATTGTCCCGGAGGGGATCCTCCATTCCAGTATTGACGCGGGGCTTCGCATATTGTCGCTTGGCAAGCGCGCGCGCATCGTGGGCGGCGTGATCCGCGCGGGAGAGGAAGTGAACGCGCGCCATCTTGGCACCGATGTGTCCACGCGCACCGAGATCCGGGTAGGCATCCACCCGAAGGTGCTTCAGCAGAAAACGGACCTCACGGCCATGAAGGAAAAGATAGAAGAGGAGCAGGTGCAGCTCAAGCTCAACCTCCGGACCCTGGAGACGCAGAAGCGGAACGCGGGAAAGCTCCCGGCCGAAAAGGAGCAGCTCCTGAAGGACCTCCGGGCGCGAAACGCGAAACTTGCGGAGCGCATGGAGGAGATAGACGGCGAGCTCAAGGAGGTGAACTCCTTCATTGAAATGTCTGAACACAGGGGGAGGGTCTGCGCCGAGCGGACGGCGCACTCTGGCGTCGAGGTGTACATCAAGGACAAAACCTATTCATTGAGGGACCCCTACAACCACGTGAAGTTCACCCTCGAAGGGGACCAGATACGAATCTCCGAATATGAGCCGCCCGCCGGGTACGAGGGCAGGACGCTGCTCTCCAGGAGAAGGCGTTAGGGGGCGGCCAATGACCATCAGGCCGATCGATCTCCAGTCCAATATTTCCCAGATTACCGAGGTGGGACGATCGGAGCAGGCGCGCTCCGAAGCCCTCGTCGAGCAGCAGCATGTCCTCCAGAAGGAGTCGGGCGAAAAAGGCCGCATGATCAACACGAAACTCGAAGAGTCGAAAAAGGGTGATAACGCGGTGATCCACGACGAGCAGAAGAAGGAGGAGCGGCGCGAGGAGTCACGGGAAAAAGGCGAAGGCAGTGACAAACGCGGTCCCCGCCGCGGCCTGAGCGTTGATGAGAAAATGGGAACCATTGTCGATATCCTCAAGTAACGGCATCCGCCGGTAAGTGGGCGCGAAGCGTTATGAGACATAATCCAAGAGGGATCAGGGGGAAGTCATAATGCAATTTTTTTTCCTGCTGCTTTTCAACGTGTTCCTCGGGGCGGTGCTCTATCTCGTCATCAGCCTCAAGCTCGAGAGGTCCGCCACGGAGTATCGGGAGAGACGGCTTCGCAAGGAGATGGACGCGATTATCAGGGAATTCAACCTGACGGCCGAGAGGAACATCTCGATACTCGAGGGGAAGATACGGGTGATGCGCCGCCTCCTCGAGAAAACGGGTGATATCAGGTCGGTCGACCTTATCATGGAGGAGGAGGACCTTGTCGCTTCCACTGAGGCGAAAAAGGATGAAACGAACATGGAGGAGGCGGGATACGATCCCGCGATTCCCGGGGAAAGACTGGGTGAATCCATCGCCCGGGCGGGGAAAGCGGCGGCAATTGCCGGGGGGGCGGTAAAAAAAGGCTTGCTAATATTTTTTGAAAAGATCAATCATATGCTTTCACGCCGGGAAGTCTTGCCGGCCGAGCATGTTCCGCAGCTCGGCGCGCGTCGTGAACCGGGTCATGACGTAATGCTGTTGCAGGATCCGCCGGTGCGGCGGGAATGGGTGGTTGAGGAGCCCCGTCCGGTACTCATAGAAAAGGACCTGAGGGACGTGGCCCCGGTCGAGCCCCCGGATGCGGCCCCCGATGAATCCGCCAGGCCACTCTCGGAGAGAGAGATAGAGGAGATCGTCGCGGGCTCTGACGATAAATACGCGATGGTTTCGGTTCTCTTCGAGGGAGGATGCGGCGTAGAGGAGATATCGAGGTATTCGGGACTTCCGGCCGGGGAGGTTCGCCTGGTTCTCAACCTGAGCGGGCATATCCCGGCGGAACAATAATCCGGCACCGCGCGGGACCCCGGTGCCGATCATGGGTGTTTCGAGGTGAAGAGGGTTTGGAAGCGAGCATCAAGAGGCTTACGGAGGAGGAGTTCGCTAAATTCGCGAAGCTTATCTATGAAGAGAGCGGCATTTTCCTCAAGGACACGAAGATAACCCTCCTTTCCAACAGGCTGAGGAAGAGGCTGACCGCCCTGGGCATCGATGAATTCTCGGCCTATTACGACTACATTCACTCACTTCCCGTTAAGCAGAAGGGCGTCGAGTACGAAAAGCTCCTGGACGTCGTCTCGACCAACGAGACTTATTTTTTCAGGAACGAACGACATTTCGATGCGCTGTCACAGTTCTGCCTGCCCGAGATAGCGAAGGCCAAGAAGGAGAAGCGGCTCCGCATATGGAGCGCCGCCTGCTCGACCGGGGAGGAGCCCTACACCATCGCGATCTGCGTGAAGGAACAGCAGCGGCTTTTCCAGGGATGGGATATCGAGATACTCGCGACGGATATCGCCCCCTCGGTGCTGGAATTCGCCCTGGTGGGTGAATATTCGGGAAGGAGGATAGAGAAGGTCCCCCCGGGCATTTTAATAAAGTATTTCACGCAGAACGCCCACGACCCGCACGTCTTCGCGTTGAACGACGACGTGAAAAAGATGTTAACGTTCAGCTACCATAATTTTTTCAAGAGCCCCTTCCCAAAAGATATTGACATTATTTTCTGCCGAAACGTCATGATTTATTTTGACAAGAAGCACCAGGTGGATCTCGTTGCAAAGTTCTATCAGTGCATGCACGAGCACGGCTATCTTTTCATAGGTCATTCTGAAACGCTTCATTCCATATCCGACGACTTCAGCTATAAAAAAATTCTCGAAGCGCCGGTTTACGTGCCGAATCCCAGGAGATAACGGATGGATTTCAACTTCATAAACGTGGGTATCGCGGAATTTGGCGTCTCCGTGTCCCCCGACATCCTTCGGACCATTCTCGGATCCTGCGTGGGGATCTGTCTCTACGATCCCGATTCAAAGGTGGGCGGCATGGCGCACATCATGCTTCCCACCCTGAAGGACAATTCGAAATCGGCGAAGAAGTACGCCGACACGGCGATACCGATGATGCTCGAAGACATGGTGAAGCGCGGCGCCGGGAGAAAGGTTGTCACCGCGAAGATAGTGGGCGGCGCAAAGATGTTCAGCATGTCCGAGAACAGCGTGATGGGCGAGATCGGCACAAACAACATAGCGAAAGTCAAGGAGGTCCTCGGTAAGCTCGGCATCACGCTGGTCGCCGAGGATACCGGGGGAAATTTCGGCCGCACGATAGATTTCTATCTTGACACGGGCAAGGTGAAGATCAAGTCGATGGGCAGGGACGACAGGGTCATATAGGCGCTTCCATGGAAAGCATGACCGGCTACGCATTTCTCGAGGACAGCACGGGGGATTTCTCCTATTCCGTTGAATTGAAAACACTCAATTCCCGCTACCTTGAAGTCTACGTCAATCTCCCCAGGGTCATCAGGCAGGAGGAGCCGGGGCTCCAGGCCCTTTTGAAAAAGCGCTTCATCCGCGGCAAGATCGAGCTCTTCGTCGATATCTTCGACTGGACCGTCGAGAGGCCGGCGGGCATCAACGGCGCGGTGGTGAAAAAATATTACACCGAGGTGAAGCGGATAATGAAGGAACTGGGAGTTCCCGGGTCGCCTCCCTTCGCGTCGCTGCTGTCCCTCGAGGGGGTGAGCCACCGGCAGCGGACCGCGGTATCGAAACAATCGAGGGACCGCATCTTCGCGGGAATCGAAAAGGCGATACGGCTGGCCATTGAGATGCGGAAGCGCGAAGGCCTCGCCGTGAAGAGGGATCTGGCCGGGAGGACGGCGGAGCTCTCGAAGGGAATCGTCTCAATCAAAAAGCTCGCGGCGAAATCATCAAGGGAGAAGAAAGACGCCCTCAAAAAGCGGCTCGAGGCGCTGGCGGGCTCGAAGGTCGACGATACCCGCTTCCTTGCCGAGGTGGCGATTCTGGCGGACCGCGTCGATGTCAACGAGGAGATCGTGCGCTTCAAGGATCATCTCGCGAAATTCGGCGAGATGATGAGAGCGGGCGGCCAGGCGGGAAAGAAGCTCGACTTCATCGCCCAGGAGCTGTTCCGGGAGATCAACACCATAGGTTCAAAGACCGGGAGCGCCGAGATCGCGCACCACGTGGTCGACGTGAAGAACCAGATAGAGATGATCCGGGAGCACCTGAGAAATCTCGTGTAGCCCCGCGCCGGGCTCCGGAAGGGCCCGCGCGCAACCATGGAGAGAGCCAATGAAAACCACCCTGATTAACATAGGCTTCGGGAACGCCGTCGTGGCTGAGCGCGTGGTGGTGGTGATCACTCCCGCGTCGGCATCGGGAAAGCGCCTCAGGGAAGAGGCGAAGGAGAACAGCCTTCTCGTCGACGCCACCCACGGGAGGAAAACCCGCGCCATCATCGTCATGGACAGCAACCACATCATCCTTTCCGCCATGCAGCCCGAAACCATCGCGAACCGGTTGATGAGCATTGAAAACGAATGACCTCGCAGTGGTGATCAGCGCCCCCTCCGGGGCGGGTAAGACCACCCTGATACGCAGGCTTCTGGGAAGCGACGGGCGTTTCGAATTTTCCATTTCCACGACGACGAGAACGCCAAGGCCCGGCGAGCGGGACGGTGAAAGCTACCATTTCGTGGACGAGCGTCGCTTCCGTGCCATGATCGACGAGGGGAGCTTCGCGGAGTGGGCACTCGTCCATGACCGGTATTACGGCACGACGAAAAAAGAGATTGACAGAATACGGAGTGTTGGAAAAATCCCGATATTCGACGTCGACGTCCAGGGCGCCCGGAACCTGAAAAACGGTCCGGTCGGCGCGGTGTATATTTTCATCGTTCCCCCCTCGCGGAGGGAGCTCGAGGCGAGACTTCGCAACCGGCGCAGCGAATCGGAGGAGCAGATACAACTCCGTCTGCGGAACGCCATGGCGGAGCTTGCAGCTTACGGGGAATATGATTACATCGTGGTCAACGACGACGTCGACGAAGCAACGGGGCGCATGCGCTCCATCGTGACCGCGGAGCTCTGCCGGGCGGGCAGGGCGGGGCGGCTGATACAAGGAATCCTGGAGGAAGACCGTGATTATTCCCCTGAGTAAACTGCTGGTGTACGGCGGCAATAAATACATTTTCACGCGGGCGTGCATGGATGCCGTGGAAAAAATCGGGAACATGAGGAAGTATCCCCAGGACGATTCGAAGTGGAAGGTGGTTCCCCATATACTCCGGCTGTCACTTGACGGCGATGTCAAGTTCGAGTACAGGGGAAATGAGGAGGAATAGTCCATCGGCGGAGGCGTGACGCGAACCCGGTGTGTCGTCATACTCGGCCCCACGGCGGTCGGGAAGACCGGCGTTTCGCTCGACCTTGCCGGGGACAGGTTTGAAATCATTTCGGCCGATTCGGTGCAGGTGTACAGGCACCTTGATATCGGCAGCGGAAAACCGGAGCGCTCCGAGCGGGAGAGAGTCCGTCATTATCTCATCGACAGGGTCGAACCGGATGTTTCCTACACGGCGGGGGATTTTTGCAGGGACGCCGATGCCGCGGTCCGGGAGATCACCGGACGTGGGAAGGTTCCCATGATGGTGGGCGGCACGGGTCTGTATATCGACTCTTTTTTCCAGGGCCTGTCCGATATCCCCGGTATACCCACGGACATTCGAGAGATTCTTCGTGATGAGTTGAGGGATCGCGGTGTGGAGTCGATGCACGGAGAGCTCATGCGCGTCGATCCCGTTTTCGGGGGCAGGATATCGCCGCGTGATACCCAGAGGACCCTTCGTGGGCTCGAGGTGTTCCGGCGAGAAGCGGCGGCAGGGCCCCGGGGACGCCCTGTTTATCGGTCTCCGGGAGGAGAGGGATATCCTCCGGGAGAGGATCGACCGGCGCGTCGACGGGATGATGGCCCGGGGTTTCGTCGACGAGGTCCGTTCACTCAGGCGGCGGGGCTACGGTCCCGGGTTGAAATCGATGAAGTCTATCGGATATGCCGAGATACACCGCTTTCTTGACGGCGGGATGAAACTTGACGAAACGGTTGAAAGGATCAAGACCGTGACGAAGAATTACGCGAAGCGGCAGAT
>CAZKPR010000125.1:0-11675 GCA_964554685.1 uncultured Leptospirales bacterium
CACCCTGATGTAGAACCGGATGGGCCTCGAGGGGAACCTCGGCTACGTCCAGCTCGTCACCCTCGACCTTTCGCTCCTTATGCGCGGCAAGCAGGTCAGGATGCTCAAGAAGTCGGCGCGGAAGGAGGGGCGCGACAGGAGACGGGAAGGGAAGGGCGCGTCCCTCCCGAGAAAAAGGGAGGCCCTCCGCGCTCCCGCCAGGGACCACGGCGTGAAGCACCTGGAGGACCCCTACCTGCCGGAACTCTCCCTCGATGACTTTCCCCGCCTCCGGCGCTTTCTCGGCATTCATTTCAAGACCCTTCCGGAGATATGCCACGAGCGGGCCCTCCTGGTGACGGAGTGGTGCCGCGCGAACGGTTTCGAAACCGACGCCTCCGGAAAGGCGTGGGTGCCGGAGCTCCGCCAGGCCCGGGCCTTCCGGCACCTGATGGAGAACAGGAAGCCGATCATTCGAAAAGGCGACCTCGTGGCGGGGACCACCACAGCACGGGAGATCGGAGTGGTCCTCTATCCCGACGCCCACGGCACGATGATCTGGGGCGAGCTCTGCACGGTGCCTTTCCGGCCCCTTAACCCCTACGGCGTTGACCGGGAAACGATGGGCATTCTCCACAACAGCGTGTTTCCCTACTGGTTGACCCGGAATTTCCGCGAATGGGCGAGGGACCGTAAGGGGTACCCTCTCTGCCAGAGACTTGACGAGCGCTTCGCGGTCTACTTCCTCTGGAAGACCGTGGCCCTCTCCCACACCATCATCGATTATCCAAAAATCCTGACGAAGGGCACCCTGGCCGTCATGCGTGAGATCGATGATGAACTGAAGAAAACCGCCGCGACCAACCGGGGTAAGCGCGACACCCTCGCTGCGATGCGAATTGCCCTGGAGGGATTGAACGCCTACGCCCTGAACCTCTCGCGCCAGGCCGGCCGGGAGGCGCGAAGCGAGGAGGACCCGGTGCGGCGCCGGGAGCTCGAGCGCCTGGAGGAGATCTGCGCCCGTGTCCCGATGCGCCCGGCCGCGACCCTCGACGAGGCGGTCAACTGCGTCTGGGTCGTCTGGGTGGCCGTGCACATGGAAAACACCAACGCCGGCTTCTCCCTGGGAAGGCTCGACCAGTGGCTCCAGCCCTATTTCGAGAGTGACATGAAAAAACTGCGCTCTGCCGGGGAACGGCGCGAGTACGTGAAGCGCGCCGTGGAGCTGATCGGGTGCTTCTACATGCGCTGCACGGACCATCTCCCCCTCATACCGGACATCGGGAACCACCTGTTCGGGGGAAGCTCCTCCGACCAGGCCATCACCCTGGGGGGTGTCACGCCGGAGGGCCGGGACGCGGTCAATGACATGACCTACATATTCCTGAAGGTGACGGAGATGCTCTGCATCAGGGACCCCAACGTCAACGCCCGCTACAGCCCCGGAAAAAACAGCGACGCCTACCTCCGGCGTCTCTGCGAGGTCAACGTCACCACCACGGCCACCCCCTCGATCCACAACGACGAGGCGGTGATGCGGTCCCTCAGGGAGTTCCGCTACCCCGCGGCGCACCTCCGCGACTGGTCCGCCACGGGGTGCGTGGAACCCACCATATCCGGGAAGCACCTGGGCCACACGAACTGCATGATGTTCAACATGGTGGCGGCCCTGGAGATGGCGCTCTTCAACGGCCGCCATCCCCTGATGCGCTGGGACGTGGGCCCCCGTACCGGCGATCCCGCCGCGGGGGACTTCCCCGGCTTCGAGGACTTCTTCCGCGCCTTCCAGGCCCAGTTTCGCTTCCTCGCGGAGCAGTCAGTCGCCTACAACAATATTCTCGGGGAGGCCCACGCGGTGCTGCGCCCCACGCCCCTTATATCGTCGTTCATCGAGGGCCCCCTCAGGAGCGGAAAGGACGTGACGCGCGGGGGCGCCCGGTACAATTCCTCCGGCACGGCATGCATAGGCCTGGCCGACGTGACGGATTCCCTGATGGTGGTCAGAACCCTGGTTTATAAGGAGAAGAAAATTTCCTTCCCCGCCCTTGTCGAGGCGGTGCGCACGAACTTCAGTTCCGACCAGGCGCTCCTGGCAATGGTGAAGAACAGGGTCCCGCTCTTCGGCTCCGGGGATGCCGACGCCCTTGCCATGGCGAACCGGATCGCGCGTTTCGCCCATGACTGCTTCGGCTCCTTCCGCAACTTCCGGGGGGGAAAATACACCGCCGGGTTCTGGTCCATGTCGAACCACGTGGCCTTCGGCAACCTTACCGGATCGCTTCCCTCGGGGCGCCTCGCCGGGAAGGCTTTCACGCCGGGGCTCACGCCGGAGGCCCACGCCTCGAAGAGCCTTCTCGACAACATTCGCGACGTGGCGAAGCTCGATCCCTCATCCCTGAACAACAATATCGCCTTCAACGTGAAGGTGGTACCCGCCGCGGGGGATTCCCACGGCGAGATCGTGGACCACCTCTTTTCCTACGCGAAGACCTACTGCGATCTCGGGGGGATGCAGATGCAGTTCAACGTGGTCTCCTCGGAAACCCTGCGGGACGCCATGGCCCACCCGGAGCAGTACCAGAACCTCCTGGTGCGGATATCCGGTTACAACGCCTATTTCGTCACCCTGAATCGCGAGATGCAGATGGAGTTGATCGAGCGGGCTGAGTACGGGTTGTGAAAAGATCGAGAGCGGCAAGGAGCGCACTATGAATATCCTGGTCTATGTCCTGCTTTCCATGATGGCCTTCATCTACAACAGGAGTTCCCGCCTGGGGCGCTACCTGCGCCACGAGGACGGGTTCTTCCATTTTACCGTGGGCTTCCGCTCGGAGAGGGGTGGCGTGGACAGGGCCATCTCCTTCCGGGAAGGAAGGGTGCGGGTTCTCAGGCGCGTTCCCGGCGAGGCCGAAGTGGTGCTTCGCTTCAGGGACGACAGGACGGTCCTTGAGATGCTCCGCGTCACTCCGAACGAGATGCTCATGCTGATCCTGGGGAACAGGATGGTCCTCGAGGGCAACATAGGGTACCTGCAGCTGTTCAATTTCTACATCTCCCTCATCATGGGGCGCGTTCACCGGCGGATGATGCTCAGGAAACGGGAACATGAGGCGCGGTCGCGTTCCAGGGAATTCGGCGCGGCGACGCCGGGACCTGAAAGGTCCCGGGCGCGTAAACGCGAGGCGCCCCTTTCGGCTCCGGCCAGGGACCCGGGAGTACTTTTCCTCGGGGACCCCTATCTCTCCGGGTACGGACTCGACGATTTTCCGCGCCTCCGCCGCATGCTCGAGAGGCATTTCACGGAGAAGCCGTGGATATGCGTCGAGCGCCCCCTCCTCCTCACGAGATGGCACCGCGAGAACGGCTTCGAAACGGACCGGGAGGGGAGGCCCTGGGCGCCGGAGCTCAGGCAGGCCCTGGCCTTCCGGCATCTCATGAGCGAGCGCAGGCCCCTTGTCGGAGAGGATGATCTCATCGCCGGCACCACTACCTCGAAGCTCCCCACGGGGGTGGTCCTCTACCCCGACGCCCACGCCCTTCTCCTCTGGGGGGAACTCCTCTCCGTGCCCCACCGCCACCTGAATCCCTACGAGATCGATCCGGAGGACGCCCGGACCCTCCACCACGATATCTTCCCATACTGGATGGAGCGCAATTTCAAGGCCCGGGTGCACCGGGACCATGGCTACCCCCTTTCCATGAGGATCGAGGAGCGGTGGG
The DNA here is from genome assembly GCA_964554685.1 of uncultured Leptospirales bacterium. Lineage (GTDB taxonomy): Bacteria > Spirochaetota > UBA4802 > UBA4802 > UBA5550 > RBG-16-49-21. The sequence continues at coordinate 3,700 of CAZKPR010000125.1, forward strand.
TCTACTATTTCGTGTGGAAATCCGTGGGCCTCTCCCACACCGTTCCCGACTATCCCGCTGTCCTGACGCGCGGGACGCGGGGGATCATGGCCGATATTGACGATCGCCTTTCCTCCCTGGGGGATGATGACGGTGCTGCCAGGACCTCTCTTGAGGCGATGCGGATTACCCTCGAGGGGGTGGAGGCCTACGCGGAGAACCTGTCGATTGAGGCCCAGCGTCTCGCCGGGGCAGAGCCCGACCCGCGAAGGCGGTCCGAGCTGCTCCGCCTCGGTGAGATCTGCCGCAGGGTCCCCCGGGAGCCCGCGCGCACCCTGGACGAGGCGGTCAACTGCGTCTGGATCGTCTGGGTGGCACTCCACATGGAGAACACCAACACCGGCCTCTCCATGGGGCGCCTGGACCGGTGGCTCCAGCCCTACTTCGAAGCCGACATGAAAAATGTCCGGGACGAAGCCGCGAGGGAGGCGTATATCCGGCACGCCCTGGAGCTGGTGGGGTGCCTCCTCATGCGGGGCACGGACCACCTTCCCCTGGTGCCGGACATCGGCAACTATCTCTTCGGCGGGAGCTCCTCGGACCAGGCGATCACCCTGGGGGGGGTCACCCCTGAAGGGGGCGACGGGGTCTGCGACATGACCTACATTTTCCTCAAGGCCACGGAGATGCTCGCCATCCGCGACCCGAACGTGAACGCCCGCTTCGACCCGGAGCGGAACAGCCCCGCCTACCTCCGGCGCCTCTGCGAGGTCAACTACGCCACGGCGGCGACGCCCTCCCTGCACAACGACGCGGCGGTGATGCGCGCCCTCTCGGGCAACGGGTACGGCGCCGAAGAGATCCGCGACTGGTCCGCCACGGGGTGCGTGGAGCCCACCCTTTCGGGGCGGCACATGGGGCACACGGGGTCGATTCTGATGAACCTCGTGTCGGCCCTGGAGATGGCCCTCAACAACGGACGCCACCCCCACATGCCCGACGAGCGCCTCGGCCCCGAGACCGGGATCGTCGAGTCCGGGGATTTCGCCTCCTTCGAGGATTTCTTCGCGGCCTACGAGGGCCAGCAGGCCTTCCTCATCGACCAGGCCGTGGCCTACAACAATCTCCTCGCCGCGGCCCACGCGCAGATCAGGCCCACGCCATTTCTGAGCGCGCTCATCGAAGGCTGCATCGAAACCGCCCGGGACGTCACGGCGGGGGGGGCGCGCCACAACAGCTCGGGGACGGCGAACATCGGACTCTCCGACGTGGTCGATTCCCTCATGGTGATCAGGAAGCTGATCTTCGAGGAAAAAAGGATTTCCTTTCCGGAGTTGAAGGCCGCCGTGGACCGTGATTTCCGCGGCGACGGGAAGCTCCTGGCCATGATCCGCGCCGTGCCGAAGTTCGGCTCCGGGAGCCCGGAGGCGATCGACCTGGCGCGGCGCCTCATGGCATTCATCCACGGGGAGTACGCGTCGAAGAGGAACTACCGGGGCGGTCCCTACACCGCGGGATTCTGGTCCATGTCCCAGCACGTGGCCTACGGCAACCTCTCCGGGACGCTCCCCTCGGGGCGCCTGGCCGGGAAGGCCTTCACCCCGGGCCTCACCCCTCATCCCGGGGCCTCCCGGAGCTTCCTCGACAATATAAGGGACGTCGCGGCCCTCGACCCCGCGCTCATGGACAACAACATCGCCTTCAACGTCAAGCTGGTGCCCGCCGCGGGGGAGGGGCGCCGGGAAACCGTCGAGGCCATGGAGGCCTACGTGCGGGCCTATTTCGACCTGGGGGGGATGCAGATGCAGTTCAACATGGTCTCCTCGGACACCCTGCGGGACGCCATGGCCCACCCGGAGCAGTACCGGAACCTCCTGGTGAGGATATCGGGCTACAACGCCTATTTCGTCACCCTGAACCGGGAGATGCAGATCGAGCTGATCGAGAGGGCGGAGTATGGCGTCTGAGGCCGCGGTTAAGGCGCCACTCATCTTCGAGATCAAGGGAAACTCCCTGGATGACGGGCCGGGGATCCGCACGGTCGTCTTCTTCAAGGGGTGTCCCCTTTCCTGCGTCTGGTGCCATAATCCCGAGAGCAAGTCCCGGGAGCGCGAGCTTTCATTCGACGCGGGGAAGTGCGTGGCCTGCGATACCTGCGTCGCCCTCTGCCCGAAGGGCGCCCTGGACCGGAAGAATCCCGGCTTCATCGACCGCGGGCGCTGCGACCTCTGCATGGCCTGCGCGGAGAACTGCCCCTCGGGGGCCCTCGCCGCCGTGGGATGGGAGATGGCAGTCGAAGAGATCGTCCGGGAGGTCGAGAAGGACATCCCCTTTTTCCGCACGAGCGGCGGCGGCGCCACTCTTTCCGGGGGCGAGCCCACGTTGTTCCTCGATTTCACGGCGCGCCTGGCCGGGGAGCTGAAAAAGCGCGGTATCCACGTGCTCCTGGAGACCTGCGGTCAATTCAGTCTCGACGCATTCACGCGCCGCCTCTACCCGGCCCTTGACATGATCTACATCGACATCAAGTTGATGGACCCGGCGGAGCACCGGCGACTCTGCGGCGTGGCCAATGATGTTATTCTGAAAAACGTCGAAGAGCTCCACCGGCGCCACCGGGAGGGCGGCGCGGAGATCCTTCCCAGGGTTCCCCTGATCCCGGGCCTCACGGCAACTGACGAGAACCTCTCGGCCATCGCGCGGTTCCTCGGGGAGATCGGGGCGGGGAGGGTAGCCCTTCTTCAGAACAACCCCCTCTGGTTCGACAAGAGTGCGATGCTGGGACGCGCCGTCGAGGCGGAAAACGGCGAAATGCGCCGCTGGATCGGAAAGGAACGGATGGAGGAGATCCGCTCACTATTCCGCGGCTTTGAAATACTCTAAGGCGCCCCGGGGAACCCGGCCGTCACTCATCCCCGATCCTGAATCGCGCCACCGTGGCCTGGAGCTCCCCTGAATTATCGCTGAAGGCCGAGGCCGCGCCCTTGATCACCTCCGCCTCCTCAGCCGTGGACTGCGATATGGCGCTTATCGAGTTGATCGACCGTACCATTTCGTCGTGGGTGTTCTTCTGTTCCATGGAGGCGTGCTGAATTTCTCCCGATAGTTCGCTCAGCTCGTCGATGTTCCGTCGGATCCCCTCGTTCATCTTCATCAATTCCTGTGTGAAATCGAAGACCTGGCCGATGACCCTGTCGATGGCCAGTATGCTCGACTTCATGCCGGTGAAGATCTCGACGGCCCCCGTCATTTCCGAGAGCTCGGCATTGATGTTCTGCGTGTTCCTGTTGATCTCGTTCTTGATCTGCTTTGCAAGGGAGGTGGTCTGGTCCGCCAGCTTGTTCACCTCGTCGGCCACGACGGCGAAGCCCTTGCCGTGCTCGCCCGCCCGGGCGGCCTCGATGGCGGCGTTCAGGGCCAGGAGGTTGATCTGGTCGGCGATGTCGTTGATCATCCCCGCGGTCTGGTCGATGGTGTCCATGTAGCCGATGAGGCTTGAGATGGTGCCCACGGAACTGTTGATCTTCCGCTCCCCTTCCTCGGCGATCCCGACGGATTCCTTCGCCTTCTCGCTGAGACGCCAGGTCTCCCTGGCCAGGGTCCCGCTCTTCTCGCTGATCTGTGCAATGTCGTCCCTCACCGTGAGGGAGCGCTCCACCTGGGCGGTGACGCTCCCGAGGTTCGATTCCGAGGACGCGGCCATCTCCTCGAAGGAGCTCGAGAGCTCCTCGATGATGGCGGCGAGGTCCCGGGCCCGGTCCGACTGCTTCAGTGAAGAGCGGACCAGGTCGTCGCTCGAGCGGTCGAGGGTAGAGGCGGTCTTCGAGATCTCCATCACCAGGGCGCGCAGGTTGTTCCGCATCTTGAAGACCGAATAGTTGATCAGGGTCAGCTCGTCGAGGACCGCGATCTTCTGGGCCGCCGTGGCCAGGTCGCCGCCCCCCACGGTGGTGAGAAAGCCGAGGATGATCCGCACCTTGCTCACGATGGTGCGGTTCAGGACCGCGGCGACGAGGACCGCGCCGAGGAGGCCGATGAGTCCGATGATCGTGATCTTCACGTAGGTCATCGACTTGTCCACCTGGAGGTCCGCGATGAAGATGAGGAAATAGGTGAGGAGCGTGGCGAAGGGGAGGAACGATATCATGATGATGGAGACCGTGAGCTTCGTGTAGAGGCTGATCCGGTTCTTCGCTTTCGCCTTCGGCCAGCGCGGGAAGGCCCCGGACTGGAGGGCCTTCTGGGCGAAGAGCTCCGTCAGGAGGAAATAGAGCACCGTGCCCAGGGGGGCGTTGATGATCACGCACATCCAGAGGTTGAAGGTCTGCTGGGGCGTGATGTCGGTAACGATCTGCATCGGCACGAGGACGGCGCCCAGGCCGATGACCCACCGGAAGAAGGCGCCCACGCTGTGGATATGGGGCAGGTAAAGAAGGCGGCGGTGGGCCCGGTCGTAGGTCTCTTCCGAAACTTCCTTTCCCGCGAGGAGTTCTCGGAAATAGCGCGTAATCGGCGCCACGACGATCAGGTTGTTGATCTGGGTGGTGATGAAGGAAATCGGGAGCACGATAAAAGAAATCATGAGAAAGACGCGGAGCTGCTCATCGGTGAAATTGAGGTTCGACCAGACGTAAAAGATAAGAAGGGGGACGATGACGAAATAGCTGATCCCCTCGGTGCGGAAAATGAAGGAGAGGGTGAAGTTCCTGATGGTTTTCTCGTAACCGGACGTATCGGGCATTGTCATGGTGTCCTCTCCCCTCCCGCCTCCGCAGTCCCGCTTCCATCGGGGTGCGGCGCCTGGGCGTGGAATTATCCGCGATAAATGGTAATGATGAAATATAGCATACGCGGGTAATTGTGCAAGCAGTTTTCGTCGGGGCGACAGGGGTTTAATCCTTGAGGGACCCGTTCTTCCCGCATGGGGATGACAGGGCGACGACCGTTGCGGTCGAAAGGAGGAACGCCGGGGAGGCGCAGGCATACCGGGGGACGTTAGGGTAGGGGCGGAATGCTATCCGGTGAAGGGCTTCAATGTGCGCGTTATCAGGAGACCGTGATGAAGCATGAAGCCGCGACACTACTCCCGCAGTAATGTTACCCGGCTCCTGTCCATGCGAGTTCCCCTGGAAAGCTCAGGATAGACGACCCTCCGGATCGATTCAAGGGCGGAAAGGCATCGCGCGGAGTCGCACGCATCGCCGCTCCCGGGAGCGATTATACGAAATTCGGATGATTCCGGTGTTTTGATCTCGGCCCGATAATGCGCCAGACGGTATTGTTTTCTCTCGTCCCGTGTCAGGTCCGCTTTTCTTTCCATTTTAAAAGTTCCTTGAGGTCGAGAAGATCCTTTTCCCTTCCCGACGATTTCTTGTTTACTATGATGGAATCAAGTGAAAGATAGGGGATCTTCATATCGTCGATCAGATGATGGTTGCAATCGGCATACGCCTCATCAAATGACAGGCCGTCGATTTTCGTGATAATATCTATCCTTACCGGAGGCAGGCCGATCTGCAATATGGTTCCCTCTTTTTCGAAATCCCTTTCCGACACGCCTTTCAGCGGCGCCCCGAACTCACGCAGGGCGCGCATCACCTTGAGGGCGTTGTCACTTTCGGGTTTGACCAGAATATCAATGTCTCCCGTTGCCCGTATATATCCGTTGAACGCCATTGCATAGCCGCCCACGATGATATACCTGCACCGGACCGACTCCAGGGCGCGGATCATATCAAGGAAATCCTGTTGAAAATCGGGATTCATCATGATATTATTTTCCATGATTTTATCCGAATGTCAAATACAAATTATGTGATCGTATGGGGGGTTCAATTTTAGTAGCCACTCATCGCCTTATAATTATACCGCAACCGTTCGGTGTCGTGAATGGTGAATCGCGAGTGAGTTCTATTGCCAGCGATGCCATGTGCAAGGAGAGCGAAATTTTCTCTCGAAGTTTCCTGAAAAACAGCAAACTGCGAGCGATACATGGATGAACGGTCTTCCTGAATGGCCTGATCATCACGGTTTTCATCCGCTGTTTGTACAACACGTTCCTGAACATTGGCAGGACCTTAACCAGTACGATGAGGAAGCCGTTGATCAACCGCGGGACGGGCCTCACCTTCGGGAAATCGCAGAGCCCATGCTTTTTAGCCCTGTTTCTTTTCCGTTGAAACCCGGTATATCACCGATAGCGTGATGCCGTAAAACTGGTCAATGGACTTATTATAGTTCTCCCGGATTCTCATTTCGGCCAGGGTGGCCATGAAGGGGGTGTTATAGCCATTATGAATCCATCGCATGCCTGAATCATGGATGTAATATTTCAAGTACTGATAGCGCCCGCCAAGGGAAACGACCAGGTTGGCCGCCTCAATGAGGTAGGCGAGGGATGCGGTCGAATTGAATCCATAGACATTGAATCCCATTGTTACGCGGTCATAATAGATTTTGGAGTAGCTGATTTCATACCGTTCGCCTTTCGTGGCGATGCGCGATCTCAGGTACACGCCGGAAAAATTGATCAACGCGTATAGGTTCCGAACAATTCTGACGTTAAATCCGATTCCCAGCCCGGGTCCGTACGCGTCCGATGATGACCTGGTTTTTCCCAGGTAATAGAACGGGGATATAATTGATGCCAGGCTTACCGTATAGACATAATCATACTGTGTACCCTCATATCGATACCCCTGGTATTTGAACCCGGCGAATACTTTAAAGAAATGCCTGATGGTATAGCTGACGGTTGAATCCAGGTCATATTTATTTATTCTAAGAGTATTTTTGTAGTAGGTATAGACGTCCAGGGGGTGTCCCGTTGTAATATAATCCGGATTTGTAAAGATATCCCTGGCCACGACCCTGTAGGGCGTTGAAAACACGAAAACATTTGAAAAATACAACTGGTCGATAATTTTAAAGGATACGATCGGGCCGAACATGAATTGGGGTTTCATTTTAAAAGTGTTGTGCAGTTGTATGTTGTCTTTCGCGACGTAATGGATATGCCGCACCATGTTGAGCATCTCTCCCCTGAACATGGGGCTCCACCATGAGTACCAGGTCACGGCGCCAATATCCATTTCAAAAGCATGGGCTTTGTACAGAACCGGCGCGGCCAGCAGAAAAAGCAGCATGGCCGCCACGATGAATCTCTTTCCCATAAGATACCTCGAAAAAATTGATCCGCGAGTCATGCCTGTTATCCACCATTATGTTGCGATATATAATTGCCGGTCAAATAGATTCCGCGTGAACGACTGTATCGCCGGGAGATCAGTTCTGTTCGAAGGACTTCTCGATCTCGAAGGCCTTCCACCGCGTAGTGGCGTATTCCAGGAACGCCCGGGGGGCCTTTTTGAAAGCGGGATCCGGCGTCATTTCGCCGCGCTGGCCGAAGGAGAACTCCGGCGGCATGGCAGTGACGCCGCGGAGCGCGTATTTATTCATGCCCTCGTACATGATGAGCTTCATCCGCGACGGGGACACGTCGCCCCGGCAGGCGAGCCGGTAGAGGAAGGTTGCCTCGGCGATACCGTTTCCGTCCAGGTCGGTGACCGTGAGGGAGCCGGGAAGAAACGCCGCGTGGAGGTCCAGGGGGCAGTTGCGCTCGAAGTCCCGCACGGTCCAGGCCAGCCGCCACGTATTCCCGGCCCGCGCGTAGCGGTGGGCGTACACCTCGGCGTCGCGTTCATCCTCCCGGCCGCCTGCGGGAGACCTGAAGGAGCCGGTCTGGCAGAGTATCACGATATGCTCCCCCGACGCGTCCCTCCACCGCGCCCCGTCGACCAGGGCGCCCCTGCAGGAGACTCCCCCGGGAAGGGCGTCCCCCTTGAAAGGAATAATTTCCAGCGAGGCGAAGGCCATCGACACCATCCCCCCGATGGCGCACAGGGCATAACCGATCATCCTTTTCATGGCCGCCGCTCCTCCTTCCCGCATTCCATACCGCGGCGCCACGGATGTCGAGCATAATTTGGATGGCATGG
>CAZKPR010000126.1:0-11644 GCA_964554685.1 uncultured Leptospirales bacterium
TACTCCTGTACTATCAGTTATATTATCGTAATGACACAGTTCATTGAACAGACCCTATTCAACGGGTCTGCACAGTATTTTCGAAATAGGCACTGCTTCGGCAACCCGTGATATCAATCCGTGGAGCGTTCAATGGAATTATTTCTTGTCTTCATTCTCGCCATATGCCTTTTCATCCTCTGGCGCTACACGGTCAGGTTAAAGAAACGCCTTGATGCCCTCGAATCGGGCAGCCCTGTTGAAAATAAAAGTCCGGTGCTGCCGGCTTCACGTGAAAAACCGCTTCCTGTTTCAAAAAACAGGCCCGTTTCAACTAGGTCGGTTCAGGAAGTCGCGCCCTCAGTTACTTCCACCCTGGAGACTGCTCCCGCGCCTCCGCATGCAAAATCAGCGTCTCACGTTGCCGGGCCTTCGGTTAAAAAAAAGCGAAAATCACCTCTCATGGAAAAAATCGAAAAGGGCTTTATCGAAAACTGGACGGGCATTGTCGGCGCAATCGTCATGGTGCTGGGTATCGCGTTCCTGGCGGTCTATGCCGCTCTTAAACTGTTGCCCGTCGGACGCTTTATCATGCTGCTGATTTTCTGCGCGGGCTTGATGGCGCTTCACCTTTTTTTGAATAAAAGGGAAGGGTGGGAGCGCGTGGCGGCCCTGGTCAGGAGCAGCGCGGGAGCCATATTCCTCTTCGCATGCCTCGGCGCCGGCGGCATCGAAGGTCTCCAGTTCATCGAAAGCACTTCGATCGCACTGGCCCTCCTGGTGGGCGGTATTCTTGTTAACGTCCTCCTGGGATTCAGGGGACCGACCCAGGTATTCGCCTCCTTCCACGTTATCATCAGCCTCGCGGCCCTCTCGGTCGCCCCGGCAACGCCCGTCACCCTGGCCATCGGCGCGGCCGTGGTGCTCCTCGCCATCGTCATGAGTTATCGAAGCCCCTGGGAGTATCACCTGCTGGTTACCGTGGCCGGCTTCCTGGCCTATCATCTTTTCTGGTACCACCGGTTCCCTGACGGAGCCCTTCTTGTGGAGTGGGGCCTTCCGCGTCTCACGGGTATTGCCACGACCGCGGTGATCGGTGTCGCGGCCTGTTTCGTTCACTACCGTACACTCTACCGCGACCGCACCTTCCACCTTCCGCCATTCCTTGCCCACCTCGCGAACTGGTCTGCCATGGGGGCGGGGTTCCTCATCTATGCCACCGGATCGAAATGGAACACCCTCGTTCTTGCCGCGGCGGGAGCGGCGGCGTGCGCCCTTTCGTGGAGGGCGAAGGCTCTTTCCATACGATGGCTGCGCGTGACCGATATGCTTGTGGGCCAGGCCCTTCTCATGGTCGCCGTTGGCACGCTCGGTCGGTGGGGAGCCGACGACTTTATTATTGCCGCCGCCATTCACGCCGAGGTCTTCCTTTTCCTCGTGGTCATGATAATCGAAAAGGATGCGCTTCTTCGCCGGATAGGAGTCTTCCTCCACTATCTTTGCCTTGGCGCGCTCATCCTGGTTTCTCTCGGGTTCATTCCCTATGCCAGTATCGCGGTCCAGGCGCGCATAGGCATCGTACTTTTCGTGATGCTCATCATTGAAGTTGTATTCCATCGATATTCCTTTCGCCACGCCGCCGACCGAATCGACATCATCGGTTTCGTGGGAATCGGTGATAAGGCCTCTCCCCTGTCAATTGGCGGGATACTCCTGTCATTTCTCTTTTTTGCCCTCGCGGCCGTGGTCCATGAGTTCACCTGGTCGGGTTATGCCCTGGCGACAGCCGCGGTCATTATCGTCTGGTATCGCCGGCAACTCGATTCTCCGGGTCTTGGCATCGGCGTTATCATAATCGCCGCGGGGCTCGAATGTATCGCTATTGCGAAACTCATCACTCTTTCTGACGATGCGGCCTCTGCCGCGATCTACGGCGCGCCTTTTTTCGCCGTGCCTCTCGCGCTCTTCATCTGGTCTTACGCCGGGCATCTCGGGCGACGGATTTTCTGGCCAGGCGTGTATTGTTTCACGATTCATCTCGTCTTCTATGCGTATTTCACAACGAACGGAGTGTCTCCTTTCATCCCGGGTGTAATCTGGCTCATCGCGTCCCTCGTGTATCTTGAATGCGCCATGAGAACCGCGTCCGGGGAAGAGAACGATGCGGGTCCTTCGTCATTTGTGCTTCATGGCGGGTATGCCCTTGTCGCGCTCTTTATCCTTCGTCACCTTCTGGTCCACCTTCAGTCCGAGCTCTACATCGGTCCCGTGAAGGTTCGTCTCCTTGTCGAACTCTTCGCGATCCCGGCGCTCCTCTACTGGGCGGCGGTTCCCTCATTCCGTTCGCTCCCGTCTAACCGGGCATGGAAGGTCCATCCTCTTTTCTGGGAGATTTGTGCGCTGTTCCTTCTGCTGACGGTGGCGCTTGAAGTGCCTTCCGCATGGCATCCCATGGCATGGGCGCTCATGGCATTTCTTTTCTTCGGTGCAGGTCTCCGCTGGAAGGAGCGGCTTTCCCGCTTTCGATTCTATTCGGTAGTCATGATGTGGATAGCGGCGATCCACGTAGCGGTGGTCTCAACGGCTGCCGTGACGCCGTCGTTGAAGTTCGGTGACCAGCCCTGGCTTGCCGGTACCCTGGCGCTCCTTCTCCTTTTCGCGTACGCCCCCGTCTATTACCGGTTCGGCGGCCTGGATAACGTTGCCTATCCATGGAACCTTAAAGTGCTGCACCGACTGATTGGCTCCATTCAGCGGCGAAGGAACCTGTTCATCTTCTACCCACTTTTCATCGCAACCTTTCTCTTCCTGTACTGGAGCTTTGACAAATCCCTGCTCACCCTTCTCTGGGTCGTCGAAGCCTTTGCCGTGTTCATCCTGAGCCTGGTTCTCCGGGAGAACCACTTCCGCTATCTTTCAATGGCCGGCCTGGTCCTGTGTCTCGGGCGGCTCCTTTTCTACGACCTGTCCCGGGCGGGCACCCTTGCGCGCGCCCTTGTGTTCCTCGGGGTGGGCGCCATCATGCTCGCCATGAACATGCTCTATAACAAATACCGCGACAGGTTCAACCCATGATAAAGCTGAGACTGGTTTTCCTCGCACTGCTGATCGCATTCGGCATGGGGCTCACGGTCCTTTTTTTCATAATTAAACCGACGACCCCTCTGGAGTATACCTTCGCGCCGGCGTTCCAGTTCCTGGGACGCGGTGCCAAGACCATGGATCGCACGCTCACCCGCCTGGTCCCCGTTGACAGCGGGGACGAGGCCGCCTTCGGGGATGCCATCGCGGCGCGTTATGAAACCGAATCGGATCGTGAGAGCGCCGACGGCAGGTACCTCAACGCCCTTGTCGGGGTCCTCTCCCGCCATGCGAAAAAACCGTTCCGCTACCGCGTGTTCGTTATCGAAGGTGAGCCCAATGCCTGCGCTCTACCGGGCGGCGTGATCATTGTTACCCGGGGTCTCCTGGAAACGATGAAAAGCGAGGGCGAGGTTGTCGCGATCCTGTCTCATGAAATGGGCCACATCGAGCTCTCCCACTGTTTTGACACCGTGCGGTTCCAGCTGCTGTCGCAAAAGACAGGGAGGCATACGATGGGCCAGCTCGCTGATTTTTCCATGAATGTCATGCTGCGCCACAGCTTCAGCAAGACCCAGGAAGAAGAAGCGGACCGCTATGCCTACGATCTTGTCCTCCAGACCGATTATACACCGTCGAGCGTCGGTGATTCGTTCAAATCTTTTCTATCGTATGAAATGAAAAACCATGAAGACGAGAAACGGCTGAAAGCAGATATCTTCAGGGACTACTTCATGACCCATCCCCACACGATTCATCGCCAGGAAAAATATTCCGAGGAAGCCAGGCGGTGGTGGATCACGCACAAGGGTGAGAAGAAATATCGCGGGTTGAAGAATCTTCGTCTGAGGGTCCCCGCCTCTGAAAAAAGATTCGATGAAGAGTATGTCATGTCACACCATACCCCCCCGCGGAAATCGTAAACCGTACTACTACCCATGCAACCCCCTGAACCAACAACCTCCATCCCCCTCCTCGACGAGTACCTCGCACGCTTCGGGTCCCTCGGCGCCGATCCGCTCTGCCCCGAAATCCTGGCATGGAACACCCTGGATTACGCCGGGCTCTGGAGGCGCGCCCGGGAGTTGGAGCGGGACGCCGCGGTGCCCTACTGGGGGATCGTGTGGCCCGGGGGGAGGGCCCTGGCCCGGTACCTCCTTGACAACGCGGGGTCCGTGAGGAACCGCAGGGTCCTGGATATCGGCACGGGGAGCGGCATCACGGCCGTGGCGGCGGCCCGGGCCGGGGCGGAGGTCACCGGGATCGACACGGACGCGGCGGCGGTGTCCCTGGCCTCCATGACGGCGGAGGCCAACGGCGTGACGTGCCGTTTCGTGCGGTGCGGCGTCGGGGATATCTCGGAAGAGGCGCTTGAAGGGTACGACCTCATCCTGGCCGGCGACATCTTCAACAACCGGGCTTTCGCCGAAGGCTCCATGGCCCTCCTCCGGGCGGGCCTGGCACGGGGCGTCGGCAATCTCCTCTCCGACGCCGGGCGTTCCCACGCCCCGGTGGCGTCAACGGAGAAGATCAGCCGGACGCGGGTCCCGGTGTTCCGCGAGATCGAGGGCGTGCGGGAGCGCGACGTGACGATTTTCAGGGTTGTCCTGTGAGTGCCTGAGACGAACCGTCTTTTTTTGATGACGCGTCGCGGTGGGAGCTGACCGGGCATGCGCGTTCCGTGACGGGTCGATTGATTCCCCGCGTGTGGCAGTTGGGTGCGAAATTTCTTTTCATTTTTCTGAAGCCCGGTACGTATACAATTGCGTAACGGTTCCGCTAACCAGCCCGGGGAGCACCGTGACCTGGTGATGACGTCCGGCAGGGTGATCAGCCGTGGCGTGACGGCTGCCGGGGCGGTTCCCCGGGGTTCCGTAAACCGCGTGACGGGTATATTTCTTGACAACTTGACAACTTCTCGGTATCTTGTACACATGAAAGATCTACAGGTGGGCGAATTCAAGGCCAGGTTTTCCCGGGTCCTTGAAGAGATCAGAAAAGGCGAGGAAATCACCATTTCTTTCGGCAAAAAAAAGGAAAAGATCGCGGTCATTGTTCCCTACGCGAAATATAAGAGGAACGTGCAAAGGAAACTGGGGCTTCTTGAAAAAAAAGCATCCTTTGAAATCAGGGGGAGCTTCGCCATTTCAGATGAAGAATTGTTGAATTCATGAACCTGCTTCTTGATACCCATTCCCTGCTGTGGTCTTTGTTCGAGCAAGTCAGGCTGTCAAACGCGGCCAGGGAAAGCATCATGGACCGGGAAAACGAGGTGTACGCGAGCGTCATCTCGTTCTGGGAGATATCCCTGAAATACAGTATCGGAAAATTGTCGCTGAAGAACATTCTGCCGGATGAACTGCCGCGCTATGCGGAAAAAGCGGGCTTTGAGATCCTGGGTGTCACGCCGGACGAGGTGTCATCATTTTACAGGATGCCCGCGCGCGGCCACAAGGATCCCTTTGACAGGTTGCTGCTGTGGCAATGCATACGGAACAATATGACCATGATTACCAGGGACAGGGAACTGGCTGAATACAGAAATACAGGGCTGAAGAGCATCTGGTAATTCGCGGCCGCGATGCCCGGTGCCGACTTGTGAGAAGTGCATGTTTGCTGAACTCCTTGAAATAAACAGGCGCCCCCGGCCGTTTGAGCATTACACCGCCCCGGTATTATGGACCGACGAACATACCTCAGGTACAATGCTGGCATACCATCTGGATGGATCGATCGATCTTGCATCGAGAAATTTCGATTTCATCGACAGGTCAGCCGAATGGATGCTCCGCCATTTATGCCTCGCCGCCGGGTCTGAAATAATCGATTTCGGGTGCGGACCGGGGCTGTATACTTCACGCTTCGCGAAAAAGGGCAGGAAGGTCACCGGCGTGGATTTTTCCGGGAGGTCGATCGACTACGCGCGGCGGGCGGCGCGTGACGGGGACTATGACGCCGACTACGCGTGCCGTAATTACCTCGAGTATGAATCGCCGAAGAAATTTGACCTGATCACCATGATCATGTGCGATTATTGCGCGTTGAGCCCCGGGCAGAGAAAAGACATGCTCGCCCGGTTCAGGACGATGCTGAAGCCGGGCGGCGCGGTGGTGCTCGACGTCTATTCGCTGAATTTCTACGACGCGAAGGAGGAACAATCGATTTACGCGTTCAACCAGATGGACAGGTTCTGGTCGGAAAACGATTACTATTCCTTTCAGAATACGTTTAAATATGATGATGAAAAAGTGGTGCTTGACAAGTATACCGTGGTTGAGCGATCGCGAACGCGTGTCATCTACAACTGGCTGCAGTGCTTCAGCGTCGATTCATTGAAAAATGAATTCGAGGGAAACGGCCTGAACATTATCGAGGTGTTCTCCGACGTGTCAGGAGCGGCGTACGCGCCGGAGTCCCCGGAGATCGCGGTCGTGGCGCGGATCGCCTGACCCGGGCCGCGCGTGCGGTGAAGGCGCGCGCCCCCGGGGTGATGGATCTCAGCGGCGTCTCACCACTTGTGCTCCGATGAGCATATCATGGAAAACAGGGTATCGTCAACGATGAGGCCCCTGGCGTTTTTGACGGTGATGGTGCCGGAAATCCTGTTCCCCTTGAATTTCAGGTTTTTCAGCACCAGGCTGAGGCCCTCTCCCCGCTTCAACGAGTTGATTTGTGTCATGTTTTTTGAGGAAATGGCAATCGTGCGCGTCTGCCCGTCCCGGTCGGACACCCTGATCACGCCGTTCTTCGTCACCTCCCTGAGCGTGACCTGGAGAGTGGCGTTCCCGCCCTGCAGTCCTTTCGCGTTTTTTTCGATCTCCGAAAAGCGGTCGGCGTTCACCGGGGCGGCGAGCGCCATCGTCGAGATCATCGCGATGCACGCGGCGATGCGGATAGATCCGTTAATCATTCATTGCCTCCATGGATTTTTTTCTTGCCTCCCGCCGGCGCGGTGGTACGCTTTCTCACCGTCTTTCAACCGGGGGGGGTCCATAATGCGCGGCCTCCGTTGAAAAGTCATCAATAATTTGCCGTTAGGCGCGCGTCACCGGAGCGCGTGACACGGCACGGGAGGAACGCACGATGAAAAAACCATCCTATCCCCACGTCGCCGTGAGGCTCCAGGAGGAGAAGAAGCTCGTGTTCACGGCCCAGTCGTGCAGGAACTTCCACCAGCGCATGCTCATCTGCAAATACGTGTTCGAACAGGGGGCCGTGCCGGTGAACCCCTTCAACGCCTTCGGGTATTTCCTCTACGAGCTCGTGGACCGGGACGCCGTGCGGAACGCCAACAACAACCTCCTGAAGCGGTGCGACGAGCTCTGGGTCTTCGGCGAGATCAGCGACGGCGTCCTGGCGGAGGTCCTGATCTTCCGGGACCTGGGCCGCCCCGTGCGCTTCTTCGACATCTCGAAGCTCCCCTCGGAAATCACCGAGATCCCGAGGAACAGGCTGGTCTTCGAGGATAATTGCAAAAAATATAAAAAATTGATTTGATGTTTCATCAGCGCGCGTGCATCCTGTTCGGCAATCACGAAGGATGATATGCCGGCCATGACCCTCACCCGCGACAGGCGCTTTCCGCCCCTCGACCCCTCGGTCTTCGAGGCCTACCACCGTTCCTTCAGGGGCGACACCTACGACGCCTGCATGAAGTGCGGCGGGCGGTGCGAGAAGTACTCCATCTCCACGCTCATGCCCGGCGAGAAGGAGTATATCGCCGGGCGCCTGGGCGTGGCCATGGGGGACCTCGAGGATCGCTACCTTGACGGGATCGACACCCCCGAGGGCATTGTGGACGTGATCAAGATGAAGGACAACTGCCCCTGGCTCGACGACTCCTTTTCCTGCTCCATACGGGAGGTCAAGCCCGTGCTCTGCGACAGCTATCCCATCGTCTGTTCGGTAGAGGGTGACGCGATTTCCTGCGCGATGGACGCGAAGGGATGTCCCGTGGTCTCCATGCCGGGATACGAGGACGTGGCGGAGCGGTTCCGCCGCGAGGGCATCCCGGCCCTTGAGGCGATCCCCGCCCCCCCGGGGTGGTGGCGCGCCGTGTCCCTCTACGACGCCTTTGATTTCGACTATCCCGGCATCGAGGGGACCCTCCGGCGCACGCCGGGCTTCCAGGTCTTCCACGTTGAAGAGATACTCGCCTTCGCCTGCAATGGCGACGAGGAGGAGGCGCGAAGGAGGGGCCTGGCCCTCCTGGGGCGCCGCGCCGGGGAATCCCGGGAGGCGGCCATGAGGCGTCTTGATGCCGCGGAGAACGCCGCTGACGCGCGCTCACGGATCGAGGAGCGGGCCGACGCGGTTCGCGGCATGCTCGAGAGGGCGGAGGCGGACGGGGAGATTGTTGCCGCCGCCGCGCCTGATCGCTACCTCGGGCTCATCAGGGAGGCCCTTTCCCTCGTGGAGTCGATAAGGGGCACCCGATGAGGGACGGGGGAGTTCGTGACGTTCCGGATCTGACATGATCGCCCGACCATTTTATTGCGATAACCCCCTGCGCGTACAGAAAGGTATGTAATTCAGAAAATAATCCATCGCTCTCCGCGCTGTTCATCCATGCTTCCGCCGGTTTTTGATGCCTTTGATGCTCAATCCTGATCCTCCATGATGCAATCTAACGTAGTAAAGATGCGGGTTTGTCACATATCGGAAAACTGAAAAAAAATGAAAATATTAACGGATTTTTAATAGATACCCGGACTATCCATGCACTTTTTAAATGGTCGTACGCGAAAAATATCATTAGAGTATGCCTATGAACGGCAACGACCATACAGGAACTACCGCCTACCGGCTGTCACGTTTTGTGATAACCATAACTGATGGCGGAATAATCGCCAGCGAATATATCTATTACCAGAAGGAAGATACGTTACGAGAGATTGAACACCCTGCGGTGATTGATAGGGAAAAGCAGTTGCTGATAATACAAATGAATTGGTTGCAAGGGAAAGATGCCGGTTTCGGGTTGGATGAATATATGGAGTTTTTCCGGAACCTTCCGGAATGGACCATGACCAGATATTATCAATTACGTGATCAGAGAAATAATTACAAATATATCACTGAGACCAATTCATTGATCGAATATTCGACAACGCAGATGGAGATTCTTAAATAACATGAAGGATACTCATCTTCATCTCAAAACATCTCCCGTGGCACTGCTGTCACTGGGATATCTGTTAATAATTCTGGTAAGTGCGGGTATCCTTTCTTCGCCACTGGCGTCGACGCATTCCATTGTCACTCCATATATCGATTCACTTTTTACCGTGACCTCGGCGATTACGACCACCGGCCTGGTAGTATTTGATACAGGAACATATTATAATCTCTTCGGCCAGGCAACCATCATGCTTTTATTCCAGATCGGCGGGCTGGGATACATGCTTTTCGTAATTTTACTATTTATTGGTTTGCGTCGAAGAATATCTATACATGGCAACTTGATGCTTCAGGAGTCGATAAAAAAACCTCTTAAAGTGGATATCCTCTACTTTTTAAAAATGATTATCCTGTTTACGTTAATCATTGAGATTGTCGGTGCAATTGTATTGTCGCTACTCTTTTATCGGTATTTCCCGCTGGGTCATTCTATATATTCAGGCATCTTTCATTCCCTGTCGGCTTTTAATACTGCGGGTTTTTCACTATACCGTGACAGCTTCTGCAGATTCAGCGATGACATCATGTTGAATATATCCATAATGGGCATAAGCACTCTCGGGTCACTGGGTTTTTTTGTACTCTTTGACATATATACTTATTGCGTGGAAAGACTAAAGAGGACAAAAAATTTAAAATTATCCGTTCATTCACGGATTGTGCTTATATGCACCGTAATGATACTGGCGGTCGGCGCGATTCTTGTGTATGGTGCCGAATACCATGCCGGTGATGGCGCCACGCTTCAATTCAAAGTCGCAACGTCTTTATTCCAGGTTTCTTCGGCATCGACCACCACGGGTTTCAATTCAATTGATATCGGCAGGATGCAGGAGAGCAGCCTGTTCATGTTGATAGTCGCGATGTTCATCGGCGCCGGTTCGGGAGGAACGGGGGGAGGCATTAAAATGACGACGCTGGTAGTTACTCTCGTGTCAGTGTTCGCCATTATACGAAATAAGAATACCGTGAATATTTTTAAAAGGAGAATCCCCTTTGAGGTGATTAGAAATTCATTCGCTATTTTTGTCTTATCAATCTCCTGGCTGGCGGCTGTAACGTATGTTCTGTCAGTTACCGAGCAAAGGGGGTTTGTGAGCCTGCTGTTTGAGACGGGGTCTGCTCTGGCGACCGTAGGGCTCTCGACGGGAATCACTCCCGAGTTAAGCCCCCCGGGGAAGGTGTTGATAATTGTATCTATGTTTATCGGCCGGATCGGCCCATTGGGTATCGGGATATCATTGTTCAAGGCCGGGGAAGAGCCGGGCTACAAATACTCGACTGCCGACATTTTTATTGGCTGAGGTTCGTTCATGAAACAGTTTTTAATTATCGGACTCGGAAATTTCGGCTATAATCTCGCCTGCGAGCTTTCGAAAATCGGCCATGAGGTGGTGGCCGTTGACAGCAATGAAACGCTGATCAATAGAATCAAGGACAGCGTGACGCACGCGATCATCGCCGACGCCAAGCAGGTTGAAAACATCAAGGATTTCATTAATGAAAAAACCGATGCCGTTATCTTGAACCTCGGAGAGTCACTCGAGGAGACCGTTCTGGTGACGCTGGCGGGGAAAAACCTCGGAGTGAAAAATATAATTGATAAAGTGACGAACGAGGAACATGGCATGATTGTGCGGAAACTCGGGGCAACGGAAATAATCATTCCTGAGAAGGACTATGCGAAGCAAATGTCAAAAAAACTTACCAGCGAGAATTTACTTGATTATCTGCCGTTATCACCCGCATATGGGATATACGAAATAGCATTGCCGGATCATTTTGCCGGAAAACGGTTAAATGAATTGAATATAAGGAAAAAATTTAATGTGAATGTCATCGCGATCAAGGATGTTTTAAAAGACATCATTACCATAAATCCTGAACCTGACTTCAAATTTATTCCGGATATGGTGTTATATTTGCTGGGTAAAAGCGATGATATCGTTAACCTGAAAAAAATATGACGCCATGTTGTGGTAATGTGTACATTATTCATCGGGATGCAGTGTGAACGTTATGCCCGGTTATCTGGTCGCCATAAGCCCAAGCCCCTATTCCCTTCATCTGATCAGGTGGACTCAAAAACACGCCATTGAACAAAGGCTTTCCTGGCTGGCGGTCTATATACAAACCAGCAGGGAGCTTGACGATGAAGAAAACGATCTGTTGAAAAAAAACATACAACTCGTCAAAGATATGGGTGGTGATGTAGTGTCATCCATGGACGACGATATCCCCCGGGGGATCATGCGCATCGCGAGGGAGCACGGCATATCGCACATTGTCGTCGGGAAACCGCTCGGCTATAAATCTTCAGGTATATTGAATTCGAGGAACATAATCAATGCCCTGATAAAGATAAGCGGCGAAATCGACCTGTCTGTGCTGTCCGAGCAGAACA
>CAZKPR010000127.1:0-11544 GCA_964554685.1 uncultured Leptospirales bacterium
CACGCGAAATCCATCTGTCTTAACTTCGGCCTGGCGGAGCAGTTCCGGGGCAGGTGCCATCTCCGCATGGACGACACGAACCCGGAGAAAGAGGACGTGGAGTACACCGATTCAATCGTGGAGGACGTGCGATGGCTCGGCTTTGACTGGGGGGAGCACCTCTACTATGCATCGGACTATTTCGAACAGCTGTACCTCTGGGCGAGGCTGCTCATAGAAAAGAGCCTGGCCTATGTGTGTGATATGACCCCCGAGGAGGTTTCCGCTTCCCGGGGGACGCCCACGGTCCCCGGGAAGGAGAGCCCGGGCCGGTCGCGAAGCGTCGGGGAGAATCTCGATCTCTTCGGGCGGATGCGGGCCGGCGAGTTTCCCGACGGTTCACGCACCCTCCGGGCGAGAATCGATATGGCCTCACCGAACATGCACCTGCGCGACCCGGTGCTCTACCGGATCAAGCGCGCGTCCCATCACCGCACGGGAGACGCCTGGTGCATCTACCCGATGTACGATTTCGCCCATGGCCAGTCGGACTATATCGAGGGCATTACCCACTCCATATGCACCCTTGAATTCGAGGTGCACAGGCCCCTCTATGACTGGCTCCTCGATCATATCGTCGAGCCCGGGAAGGTCCGGCCGCGGCAGATCGAGTTCGCCCGCCTGAACCTGAGCCACACTGTGATGAGCAAGAGGAAGCTCCTCGATCTCGTCCGCGACGGCAATGTGAGCGGGTGGGACGATCCGAGGATGCCGACGATTTCCGGCCTCAGGAGACGGGGCTATACCCCGGAGTCGATCCGGGATTTTGCGGAGCGGATAGGCGTCGCGCGTGCCGATAATCTCGTTGACGTCGCCCTCCTCGAGCACTGCCTCAGGGAGGACCTGAACAGGCGCGCTCCGCGCGTCATGGCGGTCCTTGACCCGGTGAGGTTGGTGATCGAAAATTATCCCGAGGGCAGGGTGGAGGAACTTGACGCGGTCAACAATCCCGAGGACGAGTCCATGGGATCGCGAAAACTTCATTTTTCGCGGGTCATCTACATCGAGCGTGATGACTTCACCGAGGAACCGCCCCCGAAGTATTTCAGGCTTGCCCCGGGACGGGAGGTGCGCCTCAAGTTCGCCTACTATGTAACCTGCGTCGGCGTGACGCGCGGGGACGACGGTGAGATAGAGGAAATCCGCTGCGTTTATGATCCCGAGACGCGGGGAGGCTGGTCGAAGGACGGAAGGAAGGTAAAGGGAACCATACACTGGGTCTCGGCGGAGCATTCATCAACGGCGGAGGTACGGCTCTACGACCATCTCTTTTCAGCTCCGGAGCCCGAGGACGCGGGGGAAAGCGGGGAGTACCGCGATTCCCTGAATCCCGACTCCCTCCGCGTGGTGAAGCGATGCCGAATAGAGTCTTCTCTCGCTGCCGCCGGGCACGGGGCCCGCTACCAGTTCGAGCGGCTCGGCTATTTCTGCG
Organism: uncultured Leptospirales bacterium; assembly: GCA_964554685.1. Taxonomy (GTDB): domain Bacteria; phylum Spirochaetota; class UBA4802; order UBA4802; family UBA5550; genus RBG-16-49-21. The sequence goes on from CAZKPR010000127.1 coordinate 1,472, forward strand.
TGGATCCCGATTCCGACGGCACAAACCTTGTCTTCAACAGGACGGTCTCCCTCAGGGATTCATGGGCAAGAATGCAGAAGGGCGCGGGGTGAACCCCGGTCATTCGCATTCGCCGTTTCCACAGTAACGGATCGACAGTTCCCGGATTGATCCGATGGCCCTCAGGTATGAACGGGGCATCTCGGTTTTAAGGTTGTGCAGGCCAAAGGCGATATACCGGTTGGTTGCCTTTTCGCCGGGTCGCGTGGCGTCAACCAGTCGCCATCCCCTGTCACGGTATGCCTCGACCCACATGTGGTAGACGAAGACGTCCTTTTTTCCCATGAATTCCTTCGCCAGGTACACTCCCACGAGGGCGCGCGACGGTACGCCGAGGCTCCTGAGGAGCGCCGCCGCAAGGACGCTGTGCTCCGTGCAGTCTCCGCGGCGGATCCTGAGCACCTCCTCCGCGGGGATGAGGGGAATGCCCGGAGATTTGTCGACGATGCGGTCATGGACGAATCGCTCCACGGCCGCGATGGTGTCGGGGGATTTGCGGAGGCGCGCCGCCGCACCGCGTATGCCCGTCGAGTCAAGGGTGAGGAACCGGGTGTCCGCACGCGTTGCGGCGGCGTCCCCCTCCGGGAGGGCCTCTTCCCGCGCAAGACCGGTCCTGACAATGATCTCCGTTTCGCCTTTTACCCGGTGCCGGCGCAGAATCGCCTGGGTTCCCGTCAGGGGCAGGGTGAAGTCCTCCTCGGGGGAGGCGAGACGAAAGCGGGAAACCGTTTCCCGATACACGGCGTCACTGATTCCCGTCGGCGTGACGGTGAAATCGAAGGGAAGATCGGCGCGGAGGCCCATTGCCGTGACAAGGATCAGTACGAGAGGTACGAGCCGGCGGTTCATTCTGCAACCAGCTCGAGCCGGTTGTTGAGCATGGTAATGACGGATTTTCTGGTTATGCCTTTCTCGTCGATATACACATCCATGTTCTTCAGGTTCTCTATGGCGTACCCGATGCGGGTCAGGGTCTCCTTCTTCCCCCGTAGTTCGACGCGCTCCCTGCCGATCACCTTCATGATCACCAGGATGGGCTCCTCGATGTCAACGGAGGGTTCGTAGATGCGGTGGCGGACGATGGTGCCCTTTTTGAAGCCGTTCCTGATCAGTTCGCTCATGAAGTAGTTGCCCTCCAGTATAAAGGGCTCCTCGATGACGATCGAGGACTTCCTGCCGTCGATTTCGAGATCGACTCGGCTGCCGTTGAAGCGCGCCACGGTTTTCATCGTCGTGACTCCGGCCTCCGTTGTCGTGGCGGTGTCGACCTCGAGCTTCACCGGACTGAACTCCCTCGTCTCGGTCACGACCTGCCTGGTGGTGTTGCGCACGTAGCCCGCGTCCATTTCCATGTCCATTGTCGATACCCAGAGGTTTCCTTCCAGAGTGTTGGACATCACTGCGTGTCCCATGTCGGCACCGTTTACCAGGAGGCGGTACTTCCAGCTTCCCGTGGGAATTGTATCGAGGGCCCGGGGGCAGGCGGTGAAGGCCGCCAGGAGGAAGACGGCAACCAGGATCTTCATTTTCATCACAGCGCCTCCGTTCCGCAGTACCGATCATGGTAGCGGGCGACGCGTTGCGCGCACCGATCGAAGCCTATGAGGGGCATCGACTGGTCGAGTTCGGGACCCTTCTGGCGCCCCGTGATGAGCGCCCGGAGCGGCATGAAGAGGTGCCTGCCTTTGAGTGAGGTCGTTTCCTTGACGCGTGGCACCAGGAGTTCCGAGAAATTATCGGCGGTGAGCTCGGTCCGGAAGAGATCGAAGGCGGCCTGGACCACGGCCCGCCCCTCGGGAGTCCCGAGCATGGCGTCGGCCTCGGCGTCCGGCTCGGGTACCTCGTCAAGGAAGATGCCGGCGAAGCGGCCGATATCCGGGAGTATCTCGCAGTAGTTCTTTAGAATGGCGACGACCCTTTCCAGGTGCTCCCGGTCAACGTTACCCGGGTCGTAGCCGGCCGCTTCGAGATGGGGCACGAAGAGGTCCGTGAGGGCCGGTACGGCATAATCCCGGATATAGGCGCCGTTCATCCATTTCAGCTTCTGGAAGTCGAACACCGGGGCGCTCTTAGAGAGGTTCTCCAGGTCGAAGTGGCGTATGATATCCTCCAGGGGGACTATCTCGTCGCCGTTTTCCAGGGCCCAGCCGAGCATGGCCATGTAGTTCATCAGGGCCTCGGGGAGATATCCATCGTCGCGGTATGTCGACACGGAGGTGATGCCGTGGCGCTTTGAAAGCTTTGAGCGGTCGGGGCCCATGATCAGGGGGAGGTGGGCGTATTCCGGTACCGCGAGGCCGAGGGCGCGGGCCACCAGTATCTGTTTGGGGGTGTTGGAGAGATGGTCGTCGCCCCTTATCACCAGGCTTATCTCCATAAGGGCGTCGTCGATGATGACGATGTAATTGAACACCGGGACGCCGTCGGAGCGGACGATAATGAAATCGCCCCCGATATTGCTGCTGTTGAACTCGACACGCCCCTTGATCCGGTCATCGATCACGATGGATTCACCGTCGGGGACGCGGAATCGCACGGTGGGGCGGCGTCCCTCCGCCTCCAGGGCCCGGCGCGCCCTCTCGTCGAGGTCCCGGCACTTTCCGGAGTAGACGTAAGAATCGGCGTCCCCGGCTTTCACGGCCTCGAGCTCCTCCTTCGTGCAGTAGCAGGGGTAGGCGTGACCCGAGGCGAGGAGACGCTCGGTGTAGGCGCGGTAGGTATCGAAGCGCTCCGACTGGCGGTAGGGCGCGAAGGCGCCGCCGATGTCCGGACCCTCGTCCCATCGTATGCCGAGCCAGGCGAGATCGCGGTAGATCGATTCCTCGGACTCCCGGGTGCTTCGCTCCATGTCGGTGTCCTCGATCCTCAGGACGAGGGATGCCCCGAATTTTCTCGCCACCAGGAAGTTGATGACGGCCGTCCGTGCGTTCCCAACGTGGAGAAATCCCGTGGGGCTCGGTGCGAATCTCACTCTCATAATGACTCCTTGGCGTCGACGTTTCGCCGGTGCATCGTTCTGCTCACGCCGCGCCCTGTCAACACAAAAGCCTGGGTGCGCGTGTCGAACCGAGGGATAGACGCGATCAGTAATCGTAGAGGTTCGCCGAGGGGCGTCGGGTCACGATTTCCCTCGTGTCCCGCTCGATGCGGTTGATAAGGGCCTGGACCTTATCTATGGTCTCGTCGTCATAAAGGACCTTGTCGCAGCGGGTACACTTGAAGGAGGGTATGTTGTCGATGATAAGGGAGAAGTTCTTCCTGCTCACACGGTAGGAGCTTTTCCCGTCGATGAGGGCGCCTCCGCAATCACATTCCATGGCTTCACCTTGTACGGTCAGATCATCCCCCGGGGGGGCCTGAACCATCGATTCTTATCCCGGGGACGGCCCTGTCAAGATATAATTTCTTGACAAATCCAATTATTCGGTCGGTGTAGTGAAGCGGGACCCCGCGCGGGGCCTCATCACGGATCGGAGCGGCAACATGGAAAAGGCCATCGCACAGGCGGCCGAGATGGTGCGGAGCGCACGGCACGTCATCGCGCTCACCGGGGCGGGGATCTCCACCGAGAGCGGAATCCCCGACTTCCGGAGCGCCGGGGGACTCTGGCAGAAATACGATCCCGCGGAATACGCCTCTATTCATTCATTCCAGTCGAACCCCGGCAAGGTATGGAAGATGCTTTTCGATATGATCGACCTGACCAGGAAGGCCCGTCCCAACCCGGGTCACCGGGCCTTGGCCGAGCTTGAGGAAATGGGCTTCCTCAAGTGCGTGGTCACCCAGAACATCGACAATCTCCACCAGGCCGCCGGGAGCGTCAACGTGATCGAATACCACGGGAACGTGAGCCGGTTGGAGTGCATTCACTGCGGAGCCGAGTACGGCGAATCGGATTTCGATATTGATGAGATAGCAGAAAAAAGGGTCCCGCCCCTCTGCGCCGGCTGCAGGGGTGTCCTGAAGCCCGGCGTTATTTTTTTCGGGGAAATGATACCCCGCGAGGCGATGATCCTTTCGGAGACGGAGGCCCAGGAGGCTGACCTGGTGCTGGTAATCGGCACGTCGGCGGTGGTGTATCCGGCCGCGGGGATTCCCCTCATCGCCAAGCAGCACGATGCCAGGATCATCGAGTTCAATACCGAATCCACGGAGCTGACGCGGTATGCGACGGATCTTTTCATCATGGGAATGGCCGGTACGACCCTCCCGGAGCTGGCGAGGCGGTTGAGAACCTGATGGACGTTCCCCCTTCAGAGCGGATCAGGATACTTCCTGACGCCGTCAAGCGGAAGATCGCGGCGGGGGAAGTGGTGGAGGGTCCGTTTTCCGTGGTCAAGGAATTGATCGAGAACTCCCTCGACGCGGGGGCCACCCGTATCGAGGTCAGGGTCCAGGAGGCCGGGCTCAAGAAAATCACCGTCGGGGACGACGGCCGGGGGATCAGCGGGGACGACCTTCCCCTGGCCCTCATGGAACACGCCACGAGCAAGATCGCCGATATCCATGACATCGAAGGGGTCGCCTCGTACGGGTTTCGCGGCGAGGCGCTTTCGAGCATCTCGTCGGTATCGCGGTTCACCATCCTCTCCCGCCGCGAGGAGGAGGAGACCGGGGCCCGGGTCGTCGCGGACGAGAACGGCGTCGAGCGCGGCGGGTACGAGGGTCCGCGGGGCACCACCGTTATCGTTGAAAATTTATTCTACAACGTGCCCGCCCGGAAGAAGTTCCTCAGGTCCCCGGGTGCCGAGCTTCGCGCCCTCAGGGAGATGTTCCTGAGGACTGCCCTCCCGAACTTCCGCGTCTCGTTCGTCCTTGACGTGGACGGGGAGCGCGCCGTCACGCTGAATGCCGCTGATGGCATCGACGAGCGGATCGCCCAGGTGTACGGACCGGGGATCCTCGATGACCTGACCCGGGAACTGCTCCAGGACCTCCGGGTGACCGTGAGCGGCTATCTCTCGCGGCCGCACTTCATGAAGGGGACCAGGGCGATGCAGTTTCTCTTCGTGAACCGCCGTCCCGTTGAGTACCGCCGTCTCGGCTTTCTGCTCGGGAAGGCCTACGAGGGGATCGCGCCATCCGGGAGGCATCCCGCGGGGATTATTTTCGTCGATATCGATCCGGGCCTGGTGGACGTAAACATACATCCCGCGAAAAAAGAGGTGAAGCTGTTCGACCACCGTTACATCGATCAGCTGATCCTGGGGCTCGCGAGGAAGGCCTTGAACCGGGAGCACAGGGTGCCCGGGGGGCTGTTCACTACGGGGACGGAGTACCCTGCAGCGACTGCCGGCGAGGGCGCCTCTGAATCGGACGCGACCCCCGGCGTGTTTCTTCCAGGGGCGCAGGGAAAAGCATATTACGACCGCACGGCCGGAGGGGGCGGGCCCGGGTTCGCTTCGCCCGCGTCAATTGGTGGGGAAAACCCGATCTACGGTGGGGAACAACGGGAAGACGGCATCCGGATCATCGGTACTGCCTTCGGAACCTACATGCTTGTTGAACGGAACGGCGCGCTCTGCATTATCGATTTTCATGCAGCCCATGAGCGCATTATTTTCGATTCCCTAATGGAGCGGCCGGAGGGATTCGAGGTCCAGCGACTCGCTTTCCCGAAGATCATGGAGCTTTCACTTGATGACCACGCCCTCGTCATGGAAAATATTGAAAAAATAGCTGAAATTGGGTTTGACATCGAGGATTTTTCAGATCATTCAATACGTATCAACGCCGTTCCCGCCGTCGCCCGCGGGGAAGACGCGGAGCGAATTTTCGAGGATTTCATTGAATCGGCGAGAAGCGGTACGGCTGATCTTCCTCTCCAGGTTGAGATGGCCGCAACGGTGGCGTGCCATGCCGCGAAGCGGGCCGGCGAGCGGCTGACCGCGGCGGATATGGAGCGCCTTGCCGGCGAACTGTTCACGGGAGAGAGGGAATTACGATGTCCCCACGGGAGGCCTTTCGTCTACCGGCTTTCCCGCGAGGAGATAGAGAGGATGTTTAAACGTCACTAAAGGGCAGGAACCATGAAGAAGATCATCCTGGGCATCTCGTCATCGATCGCGGCGTACAAGGCGTGCGATCTTATCAGGCTCTTCGTGAAGGGGGGGCACGGGGTCCACGTGGTGACAACGGAAAACGCCCTTCACCTGGTGTCTCCCCTGACCCTGGAGGTACTCTCCGGCAATCCGGTCTACACCTCCCAGTATTCGCGGGACCGGAGGGAGATGGGGCACATTGAGCTCAAGGCAGGTGCGGATCTTTTCCTCGTCGCCCCGGCAACGGCGAACGTCCTGGGGAAGTTCGCCGCCGGGATCGCCGACGACCTTATCACGACGACCTTCCTCTCCGTGACCTGCCCGGTCATGATCGCGCCGGCCATGAACCCCGGGATGTACCGGCACCCCGCCGTGAGGAGGAACATCAATATCCTCGAGGCCTGGGGCGTGCGTTTCATCACTCCCGCCGAGGGCGAGGTGGTCTGCGGCGACGAGGGCGAGGGGAAGCTCGCCGATATTGAAACCATCCACAGGACGGCCATGGATGCTCTTGCGTGAACGAAAGGCCATCGTGACGGGCGGTCCCACCAGGGAGTGGCTTGATCCCGTGCGATTTATTTCCAACCCCTCGACGGGGAAAATGGGCGTTGCCATTGCCGAGGCATGTTCCGCCAGGGCCCGGGAGACGGTGTTCGTCCATGGCCCCATCGATGCGGGCATGGTGAGCGGGAAGAGATTCCGCTGCGCGCCCGTTGAAACCACGGAGGATATGCTTGCCGCCGTGGTTGATGAGCTCGAAGAGAACTGCGTGCTCATCATGGCCGCGGCGCCGGCCGATTACACGCCGGATAAAAAATCCGACACCAAGATCAAGAAGGGCGGCGGCACGCTTACCCTTGAATTGAAAAAGACCCCCGATATCCTCATGAACGTCGCGGCCCTGAAAAAAGAGGGTCGCGTGCGGAACGTTTTTACCGTCGGATTCGCCGCGGAAACCGACCGAATCGAGGAATACGCCCTCGGGAAGCTCCGGGACAAGAATCTCGACATGATATGCCTGAACGACGTTTCACGGCGGGGAGCGGGATTCGGCGGCGACACAAACATCGTCACAATTTTCTTCAGGGACGGGAGCAGGGTAGAGCTCCCGATGATATCAAAGAGCGAGGTCGCCGCGCGCATACTGGATGAGATCGAATCCAGACTGCCAAAGTATCTGCTTGCCTTTTAGAGTTCCGCGTGACCGGCGCGGAGTCCCCGGGAGAGGAGGTACGCAATGTATAGAAGAAGGCCCGCAGTGGCGGGATCCTTTTACCCGTCCGATCCTGACCGTCTTGGCGCAATGATCGACGCCTGTCTCGAAGAGGCGTCGGCGAAGGTCCAGCCGGGGGATCCCGTGGGGATCATATCCCCCCACGCGGGGTATGTTTACTCCGGCCCCGTCGCCGCCTTCGCGTTCCGGCGTCTCAACCCGAAGGTGGAGCGCGTCGTGGTCCTCGCCCCGTCCCATCGGGGGCGATTCAACGGCGCCGCGATCATTCCCGAGGGATGCTATGAAACCCCGCTGGGGGACGTGGCCATTGACGGCGCGGTATCCGGCGCCCTGGCATCACTCGACCATTTCACCCCCTTCATGGAGGCCCACGAGCTCGAGCATTCCCTCGAGGTCCAGGTTCCCTTTCTGCAGAAGGTGCTCGCGCGGTTCACCATCGTGCCCATTGTTATCGGCACCACGGACCTGCCGTTATGCCGTGAGATCGCCCGGGGATTGAGCGGCGTCCTGAGCGGCGACGGCGTCAGGACCGCCGTGGTAATATCAACCGACCTCTCGCATTACCATCCCTACGACTCCGCGAAGGTGCTTGACCGCCGCTTCATCGACGCGGTCGCGACGATGGACGAGTCGAAGGTGAAGGAGGCGGTCGCGTCGGGCAGGGCGGAGGCCTGCGGCGAGGGACCCGTGATCGCCGGGATGTCCCTCTGCAAGGCCCTGGGCGCGACGAAGGCTGAGGTGCTCCGATACGCGAATTCCGGCGACACCGCCGGGGGACGCGACCAGGTGGTGGGTTATTTCGCCGCCTCTTTTGAAAAATGAGGTTGATCGCATGAAGGAACTGGACAGGGAACAGCAGGCGGCCCTCCTGCGGCTGGCGAGGGCCGTCATCGCCGAATCACTCGATATTCCCGCTCCCGTGCTGCCGGAGTTCTCGGACGACGTGTTCATGAACGAATGCGGCGCCTTCGTCACGCTCCATGAACGGGGCAAGCTCAGGGGCTGCATCGGCTACATCCAGGGGGTAAAGCCGATACCCGAAGCCGTGACCGACATGGCCCGTGCTGCCGCCTTCAGGGACCCCCGGTTTCCTTCCCTCGCCAGGGAGGAATTCGACCGGATCGATATCGAGATTTCCATACTGTCTCCCATCGAGGAGGTCATATCGGTATCCGACATCGTGGTGGGGAGGGATGGCCTCATCGTTTCACGGGGGAACCGCTCCGGACTTCTCCTCCCCCAGGTGGCCACGGAACAGGGTTGGGACCTCCGGACCTTCCTGGAACACACCTGCTACAAGGCGGGATTGCCGGGGGACGCCTGGCGCATAGATGGCACCAGGATCGAAAAATTTTCAGCCCAGGTTTTCGGGGAAATCGAGCTTGGAATGCTGCCGGGCGCGCGGTAGCAGCGCGGGGAAGGGCGGACGGTCGCGAAGGCCGGGAAACGCGCTCCCGGGCAGGGGATGGAAGCAGAATCGGGAAGAAGAGGAGTGAATCATGCTTGAAGAAAGCGTACGGATAGTCAGCGGTATGCGTTTCCGCGAGGGTGATGGTGACGCCCTTCACCTGGACATGGACCGGTTGCGGGGGGAGTACGCCTACGTGGGACTCTGGTATGCCCGGGACCGGAGCGAGGAAAGCGTCATAACGACGGAGCTGTACTACTCGAATGACGACAGGCTCCCCTCGACAACGAGCGAAGAAATCAAGGAGAGCAGCTTCAAACAGGCCGTGCGCCACAGGATGCCCTCAGACGCACAAAAAATATGGATGGCCGCTAAGATTGTCGATGGCGGCTACGCCTCCATGAAGCTTCATTCCTTCAGCAAGGAGAGCGTCTACGTCAACTGCAGGATAATAAAGAACAGGGCGCATGGCGCGGACGTAATCGGGAGCGGGATAATCAGGGGCGGCGAGGCACGATTCGCCAGGTTGGGCATTGAGGACAATCTCGGCACGAAGGATTTCGAAGACACCATACTCTATATCGTGCTGATCAAGTCCCCCCCTCCCGGGGACTGGAGGGCTGACGGTTTTCTCGGCGTTCAGGGACTACCCGTGCAGGTCCCCCAGTGCATCTTCAGCGACGATGGCAGGTATTCCTCCTGGAACGGGCAAAACCCTCTTGACGTGGTTGAGGGGTGAGCCACTATGACATCCGTCGGCGAAACGCCGGGTTGATCTGGTCGAGGTGTGCAATGAGGAAAAAACCGCTGGCGCTTTTGTTCCTGGTTCTGGCCGTCGCGGGGTGCAAGAAAGAGAAGCCCTTCGTTGAGCCGGCGTACGTATTCGCGAAATGGACACGGGCGACGGAAACACTCAATTACGCTGATTACGCGTCCTGCGAGGCCTATCCGAAGGAAGAAGGGGTCTTCAGGGAGATGTTTCGTGAGACCTACTATTCAGAAATGATGCCCATCGAGGTGAGTGACGCCGTCGAACGGCGTGATTCCCGTGAAGAGGGGAAGGGCCGACACCTGACGAGGACCGTTCAGTTCGAATGCGCGGAGGTCCGAAGAAGGGACCGGAAGCACGTGAGGGTTCTCAGGGGCGAGGTCGAATTCATACGGTTCCTCGAGGGCTAACCCGCCAAATGGGGTTGTCACTTGGGAAACCGAAAAATTTACCGGGTTTACGGTTTGTTGGGGTTATTGTCCTCAAGGCTAAGGTCGGCGGTTTCCGGCTTAAGATCGAGAGAATTACAAAGCTCGCGGGCTTTCCCGCGTTTAAACTTGTTTTTGAAAGCAAAGTCCGCGG
>CAZKPR010000128.1:0-11543 GCA_964554685.1 uncultured Leptospirales bacterium
ATGCTCCAGGACTCCAAGAATGAAGTACAGCATCTCGACAAGTTCTTCAACGATATCGAATACATCAAGGAGCTGACCAAGGAATTCGACAGGGAAATCCGCGCATACCAGAACAAAAAGGAAAAACTCGCGGACATAGAGAATGAGATTCGCGGCCTCCAGGAAATGAGCGACATGGCCATGGAAAAGGCCGCGGGGTTCCAGGACCAATTTTCCCGCATCGACACCATAAGCACCAGGATCGATGCCCTCATTGAAAGCTATGCAGGCATCGAGTCAAGGATACATGAACTTCATGAATACGAAGACGTTATTGCGCGAAATCTTGATTCGGTAAACAGGGCGGACATCGTCATCCAGTCTATTGAATCAAAAATCGCCGCCTTCCAGAAGGTCGTCGACAAGTCCGAGAAGAGAGTGGATAAAATCAACCATCATCTTCGCGCGGTGGAGGAAAACACCCTGGTTCTCAAATCGAGGGAAAACGAGATCAAGGAAATCAAGGACCGTTTCAACGAGATCGAGGGGCTTTCCGAGATCATGGAGGCACGGGTTAAGCAGATCAACGCCATGTTCAACAAGACCGAGGCACTCAGGGAGGAAATAACCAGCACGGACAACCGCCTGCAGGAGCTCTTTACCGAAACCGACAGGAAAATGCGCCAGTTCGCCGATTTCATCCAGGCGGTTGACAACAATAATCCCATCTTGAAGCAGGTAAAGGGCCAGGCCGTGGTCCAGAAAGGCATGAATGAAAACGTCATCAGGACCGTGAGGGAGCTTTCTGACAAGGGGTGGAGCTCCGACGAAATATCCCGCAAGCTCATGATGGACGAAAACGCCGTCAGGCTTATCATCAACACCTCGTCGATGTGATCGCGAGACGGGCGCGGAGGGATCTACTCTTCTCCCGACATTTTCTTCTGGAGTTCCCTTATTATTTCCTCGTCAGACTGCCGTTTTCTCAGCACGATTCGGTACTTCACATAGAAATTCACCGGATGTATGGTATGCCGGGGGAATGAGAACGCCCATCGCTGAAGGTCGTCGAGAATGAGATTGTCGAGCTCGATAAGGTTCAGGGGCCTCCGGGGGCGTACTCGCATCAGGGTCCCTCGATCGGGGAATAACGAAACATAGTAGATGCCCTCCCGGGCCTCGTCGATCTTGTCGTATTTCCGCACCTCATCGCAAATATAACGGTCCCCGCCGGGATCCTTGTCGCGCTCTATCGTGTCGTTATGCGCTGTTTGAACAACCTGGTATGTATCCGACATTATCAGGACCCTGAACGTCTCCTTGTCTTCCCCCGGGACATAGGGAGCGTTAAGAAACTCCCGGTTCTTGGCCTTGAGTTTTTTTTCACCGGTCGTTGCGCAGGAAAACAAGGCGGCGGTGAAGATGACCGCAAACGCAATAATTAGTACCTTCGCTGTCTTCATTGAAAACTCTCCCTTGAGAATTGCTCTTGATGTCGGTGTTTTCCGGGCCATCCCGGCCTGCACGATGATGCAGGATTCCCTGCATGGTTAGCATGGGGCGCCACCGTCATAATGCAACTACTTTTCCCGGAAAAATACGGACGTTTATCACTTGATTTTTCCCACCGCCGTGCACCGCTTATCCAACAAGGACGCGCTGATACGACGGAGGCCTCATGTTCATTTTCATCGCTCTCGTGCTGGGTTTGTATATGTTCCTGATCTTCAGAACATATCGCGATATTCCCTCGGTAGTCATGGTCATACTATCAATATTTGCCGTCACTACCGCCATAGTCCTTCGTGGATTTTTCGTGTTTTCAACCAGTCCCTCTCTCGCCTTCTTCTATCAGAATCTCGATCCCGCTGAATTCTATCATCTCATGGCGGCATGGTATGCGGGAAATTGTATCTGTTCTTTGTTGATTATTAGAAGATATCGCGCCTACCGAAAAATTAACGACCCCCGTTCCGGCAACGGAAAGAGCGGCTAGCGGATCACTAAAGAAATTCAACCGGGACCGGCACGAAGGTGAGAACAAGTACCGCCATGCAGCACCATCCCACTGCCCGTTCCGCCATGGAGAGCGGTTCACCATCGGGAACCTCGGGATGCGCCACCATGAGGAATAGAAAGGTAAGGACGATCCAGACCAGCCAGCCCTGCCATATGAACGAGAGTCCCGCAAGGCATGCAACCGCAATCCAACCCGCTACAAGCTGCCTTCTCCCGATCATTGCGTAGAGTATGTGGCTCCCGTCGAGCTGGCCAATCGGCATCAGGTTCAGGCTGGTAATGAGAAATCCGATCCAGCCCGCCCATGCATAGCTTGACAGAAATATATCATGCCCCGACGGCATTGAGCCGTGCGCCATCGATACTATCGCCCCGAAAAGCAGGGAATCACCGAAAACAGGCACCAGCATATCGCCGGTTACGGGCGGCACGGGGCGGATATCTGACAGCATGACACCGAACACCACTGCCGCGAGGCTCGTGATGAAACCCGCGAGGGGCCCCATGGCCCCGATGTAAAAGAGCGCCCGACGATTTGGAATCGGAGTTCTCGTCTTTATCACCGCTCCCATGGTTCCGATTATAGAAGGAAACGGTATGAAATAGGGAAGCGTGGCGCTTACCCCGAATCTTCTCGCGGCGAAATAATGACCGAATTCATGGAATAACAGGATCGTGAGAAGGGTGAGCGAATAGGGAAGGCCGCTTGTGAACATCGCCCCGAGGGTCTCCCCCTCTGTCGCCCCCGCGAAGGTTGTGGTCAGAAAGGTCGCCAGGAAGAGCGCCCCGTTTACCGCGGGACGGTCCCGTGTCGGGGTGATCTCCCGAATCTGCTCCGCCGGGCTCAGCCGTCTCGCCCTGCCCGTATTCAGCAGGATGAAATAATCTCTCAACCGCTCTTTTATCATGCCGCACTCATCGATTCGTGACACGTCGTTTCCGGTGCGCCGGCGGAAAGCCGACCCATCGGCTACCTGGCAAATTTTCTATATGCGGAGATCTTTTTCCTTACGTACTCCGGCGAGTAGTCATTGGAAAACTCCCTTCCCGAGTCAAGGACCTTTTTGTAAAGATTGGCGATATCGAGGGAGACCGCCGCGATTTCCGGCCTTCGTTTTCTCAGGGTAACGGCCCCGGTGCAAAACAGTCTCCCGAGATACAACGAGATGAACCGATTGCCGTCGGGCGAAAAATCGACATCCTCCCCCTCGATCCCCGCAACGGTGCGCTCTCCGGATCGGACATCGTAGAAGTGTATCATCTGCTGGTACAAAAACGAGAGCATTCCCGGCACAGGAGAATAGCAGATATTGGTATTGAGGGAGCCGCCGAGAAGCAGGGTAAAACGCCCCGTCGAGGCATTGAACATTTCGACGGTATAGTTGCCGGCGCCCCCCCTCCTGAGGATAATACGGTCGTTGTCCAGCCAGAAAAGCTCCGATGCGGAGGTAATCCCGGCGATATCCCGAAATTGACCCCGTGCCTTCAGCCGGGCGCGGTAGGAACCGCCGCTCCCGCTCACGAACAGTATTTTTTTCCTGTTGGGAGAAAGCCAGGCGATGGCGGGATCACCGCCATGCGCAATTTCCGAATACTCGCTCCTCCTCGCCACGATTGTCCGGCGCCCCCCCTCGGGGGCGTACTCCAGAATTCCATCGTTCGTTTCATAGAGAATCGTATCGCCCCCGGGGGAAAGGGAGAAATCGATGAACGGCCCCGCCGGGGCCAGGCGTACCTGCCTTCCCGAGCGGAGATCGAGCATGAGGGTTTCCCCCTGCGGCACATTGTTCCCCCGCTTTACCAGTCGCTTAATGAACACATATCTGCCGCCGAGGCTGCTCCTGATTGCGGTAAGCGTTCCCCCGACGCGGGCGATCTCGCGGGACCGGCGCCGATTCCTGTCATACCCATAGAGGATATTGGTCCCACGGAGCTCTTTCACATACAGGATGGTGAACCCGTTGCTCCACCAGGCGAAGATAACATCGCGGTCAATTAATTGGGCGCCGGCCTTCTGGTAGGCCTCGAGTTTCTTTTCGAGAAGCCGGCGATACAGGTCGGATCCGGTGTCAATATAGACGGCGTCAAGGTCTATGTCGCGTCCCTGGAGTGTCCCCGAAGCCGCGAACACCAGGAACGCGACACATGCGGCACTGATTTTCGTTCTCACTGATTATTCTGTCGCACCTTCGCCGCCGGTGCTGTCATCGTCTTCTTTAATCGCGGAGTCGCCGCCTTTCTCGTCGGGGCGGGGCCCTTTTTTCTCGGGAATATCGGGAATCACGAATCGCTGGCCCGGGAAAATCAGATCCGGATCCTTGATCTGATCCTTGTTTGCCATGTAGATAAGGGGCCACAGTCGGGCGTCCTTATAAACCTTGTGCGCGATGCGCCAGAGACAATCCCTCTTTTTCCTGTTGTAAATGACCCGGTAAACCCTTTTTCCTTCAATATCGCTGATGGCCCCGTCACCCTTCAGGCGGTCACGTTCCCTGACAATTCCCAGGGAATTTATGAGGAGCTCCGCTTCCTCAAATTTTTCCATGCTCTCCCCGTAAGATTCACCGGCGAGAAGCTTCTTGCCGTCCTCTACCATTACCGCGGCGCGTTCAAGCTCATCCTTGAACTTTCCCTCGCCATCCTTTTTACGGGCCTCGGCAAGAAGGCGCTCGACGGACTCGGCCCTTCCCGTCGCGACACCCTTCAAGGTCTTATCCTTCGCAACGGCGAGGGATGTCTCGGCGTCGCTGATCTTGCGTAATGCCTCCTCGGTTTTATCCTGCTGCAGAAGGGCCTCCGCTTCATTCAGCGATGCGCTCACCAGGTCCAGGTCTTCCCCGGCGAACTCGCTTCCCCGTTCTTTTTTCAATTGTGCTACTTCTTTTCTGATATTGGCGATACGCTCACTAGCGGAAAGCGAACGGGCCGCGCCCCTGACACTATTGAGGGCTACCTCTGATTCCTGGATGAGTGCCATGGCGTCTTTCAGGTTGCCCTCGTTGATAAGCGCGCCCGCCCCATCAAGTCCGCTTCGCGCGCCCGCAAGTGTTTGCTTCTGTTTTTCCGTCAGCTTCAACGAGGAAAGCCCGTCGATCTCCTTTTTCATCCCTGCGATTCTGTCGTTTAGCCTGGGGATGTTCGACATCGCGATTTCCTTGGCCTCGGTTCCGACACCCACCGCCTCCCTTGCCTTGAGGAACGCGTTCATAAGATCATCGGAACCCACAAGCTCCTCTGATTCCTTTATCGCTTCGCCGGCGCGGCGGAACTGATCGGGCGCGAATTCCCCTGCGTTCAGTTTTTCCGCCTCTTCGTAGGTGGACTTTGCTTCTGCAAGAGTATCCCCCGTCGCCTTGGGAAGCGAGGCTTGAATCGCCATCTCCGCGAAATTGGCTGCCTTGACTGCCGACTCCCTGGCCTGCTTTACCTTCTTTTCCACCAGCATCGAATGGGAGTCGAAGAGATGCTCGACCGCCCTTGTCAGGTTGTCCGGATCGTATTTTTCAGCCAGCACGAGCCTTGCCTTTGATATCATGGTCCTGGCTTGTACCATCTCCTTCAGGGGCACATCCATATCACAGGATACAAATGCGAACGACAGGAGCGTGACGCAGATCAGGGTAAGGGATTTCCGCGATGCCATAAGGGTCCTCTCATTAATGAAAGTGGTGCCGTTATGCATAGACCTGTTTTGAATATTTGTCAATGATTTTATCCTTCCCTAACGCCACCGGACCTGTGTATTAATAACCCAACGGGATTAAAACCCGACATAAGAGAAATATATCTTGCGTTATGATACATAATCGGCACTGATGAACGTCATCTCACATTCCCGGGGGAAAACGACATGAACGCGCCCTTTATCGAGACGCATCTTCAGCCGAAAAAAAAATATCTCTTCGATCCGCGGGTCCTCAATGATATCCGAAACCGATGTATCGGCAGGCCCATTGAGGAGTCTTTCGAATATATCATCAATGAGCTTGATCGCCACTACCCGGGACACATCTGCAAAAAACCGGTCTGGATATTCAATAACGCCGGCGGAGCCATGGGGCAGCTCGCGCTCCTTCACGCCTCGTTGCGTGAATACATCATACTATTCGGCACCTGCGTCGGCACGGAAGGCCATTCCGGCCGTTACGCATCTGAAGTCTACGACTACGTCATCAGGGGCGAGATGATCTGCGAATATGAAGGCAGATTCACCCGCGAAGTGTTCACCCCGGATACCCCCGGCCCGGCCTATCTGGGGAAAAAGGTGATCAAGCACTACCGGATTCCCGAGGAGGCATGGATGATGGAATATTGCCGGGGCAACGTGCCCAAGATGTTTCCCTTTGGAACCTTCGATTCAATATTTTCGACAATTGACGTGAGGACCGTCGCCCGGCTTATCATCACCTATGCCACCCTTACGCTCAAAGGCCTATTCACAAAAGGAAAAGACATCACCGCATTGTTGAAACTGCTCGCTTACGCGGGGATTGGCGTGTTCGGTATTACCACCATCGCCCGTTTCCTAAAGTAATACATTGTTGTATTCTTCCAGTATCCGGCTGCTCCCCGTCGATAATGCCCGCCCCGCGTCGCATTCATCAACAAGAAACCGCACTGCATACACCAGGGTGGCCTGTCACGGACGCGATGCGCCTCGACATCGTCACGCGACACGGTAGATTCGCACCGTTCCCTGATGTCCCCGTATTTCCACCTCGCCCTGGTCACGACCCTCCGGGCATACCTCCGACACGGCCTTCCAGACCGCTTCGGAAATCAGCATCTGTGAACCGAACCTCTTGTTGAGCTGCTCGATGCGCGAGGCGAGATTCACCACGTCGCCTATGACGGTGTATTCCTTCCTCGCCGGGGAACCCACGTTGCCCGTCAGCGCCATTCCCGAGTGAAGGCCGATGCCCACTTTCGTGTCGGGAACCCTCCCCGCCCTGATCTCTTCGCTGAGCCGTGCAAGAATTTGACGCGACGCCCGCACAGCATTCTCCGCGTCCCGGCCGTTCGCAATGGGGGCTCCGAATACCGCCATGAAACCGTCGCCGAGGAATTTATTGATAATGCCGTGATTGGCATTGACAATCTCAATCATGAATCCAAAAAGGCTGTTGAGATAGTCAATAACCCCCTGCGGCTCCCTTCCCTCGGCAAAACGCGTAAAACCCCGTATGTCCAGGAACATCACGCAGACGTATCGCAACTCGCTCACTGGATCGTCCTGCCTTTCGATCAGCCTTTCGACCACCTCGGGAGACACATGCTGGCCGAATATACCGACAATGCGGTTCCTCTCTTCCGTCAAGATGATCGACCTCCCGATGCGAAGCCTGATCTGGTACGCCACGAAACCCGTGATGAATCCGGCCAGCAGAAGCAGGAGTCCCTTCGCTATATGAAGGGCCGGTGACGAGAGCATCCCGCCCTGTATTGATCCACCGTCCACAGTAACGAGCCAGAGGGCGAGAAGAATATATTCCGCCGATGCGATTAATCCCGTGTACAGGGAGAGGAAAAAGCTCAGGCGGAGAGCGGATAGCGCGATGAAGGCGAAGTACAGGTACGATGTCGGGAGCATGAGCGCTTCATGGGAATAGAGCGCCTGGCCGGCAAAGAATATCAGCACCGTCGGAATACTCACCTCGATCAACGCATTTACAAAGCGCGGTGGCCCGGGCAGCCTGTAGTGTTTTTTAATAAGGGCACCGAGGAACAAGTAGAACATCAGCTCATAGAAAACACCGACCAGAAGGACCACCGAAACCCAGAGGCTGGAGGGCACCCCGCGGTAAAGCCGGAAAGCCTTCTCCGGCATGATATCGGGCTTCAGGTAATATATCAGCACGAACCAGGACGCCACGGTCAGGAAAATCGCGATGAGGATAAGGCATCGGATACGTTCGCTCTTCAGTATTTCTCCGGAAAAATTCAGATCGAAGGAATCGACCCCTGAAAGCGAGAACAGTGATTGCATATAAGACCGCGGATCCATGTCTGTAACTCCTTGCGTGTTGATCATATCATCGGCACCGTAATTCAATCCTGTCAATAGAGATACTAGTTTCTCGCGGACCGGTTCTACCCGGTATTATCAGCGCCTTCTTTATATGCCCCTGTTGATCGTATCACGCGCGGCCAGGTAAGGGGGCGCGCCGGCCAGTGATGTTTAACTATTGACTTTTTATGCGACTCCCTCGATACTATAACCGTCCGTAACCCGCTGACATGGGGAAAAAACATATCGCCAGAATATTGGGCCAGGGAACTCAGACATAATTCATGAAATCCGCGAAAAATGATCTCTCCTTCGGAAAACTGAGGGAGCAGGAACGAGAAGCGCGGCGGGGAATCATCATCGCGGCAGCGGAGAGGGTATTCGCCACAAAACCCTTTGACCAGGTGAGCATCAGGGACATCGCCCGGGAAGCGGGAATATCACACCCGCTGATCTACCGCTACTTCCCGGATCAGCAGGCCCTTTTTCTCGAGGCGTTTCTCCGGGGCGCGGGGGAGCTGCTTATCAGGATAGATTCCGCGGAGAAAGGCGGGATAGAAGCAATCGCCGAAATCTACCTTCGCTTTCTCATCGACAATGACCAGTACTTCCGGATGATGACCCACTTTATGCTGGATGGCTCTCTTGGAGAAGAGCAGATCGAACGGCTTAACGACATGGAGCGGAAACTGCTTGACCGCCTCGACCGATTTTTCGCGGAAAAGGGAAAAAGAAAAGACTCGCGAAAACTTTCCCACTCGTTCTTTGCCGCCATGAACGGCGTGCTGATTTCCTTCCGGAATTACCCCGGCAGAAGCAGGGATGATGTTACAGGCCATATCCTTGAGCTGGGACGTATTATCGCGTCAAGATTCAGGCAATAGGTTTCAAATGCGCTGTTCCGCACCACGCACCCGGGCGGCGTCTTCCTCCACTTCCGCGAGGGCCAGGTCCTGGTAGGAATGGAAAAAGTCGGTGCAGAACCTGTCCCACCGCTCGCATATTTCCATCGTGCGTTCATCATCGCCGAAGAGATGGGGGTGCGAAGCGAGTTCCGCCATCTCATCGGCATATCGCCTTACAAGTGCCGTGTCTGCGCCCCTGAGCACCGACGCAACGTACTCATCAGGCCGGTACCATTCCGCGGCGCGTTTCATGTCATTGTGCATCTGAGTGAGCAACACGTTCCTGGGCCCTTCCCAGAGTTCATTGATCGCCGCGTCCCGGTAGAACCGCGGCAACGATGAGAAATCCTCCATGACGCCGTGTCCGCCAAAAATCGACATCGCGGTCCGCGACACGTCCGTTGCGTCCGCCGAAGCGGTGATCTTCTGAAGCATGATCAGCTCCCGGACATTAAAGCGCTTCCGCCGCATCTCCGGCGCTTCGTCCGTCACGAGGCCGCCCTTGAGCCCGCCCTCGAGACCCAGGAACTCGCTATAGATCTTGAATGCACCGGCGGTGGTCCTCTTCGCGTACAGCTCCATCCCGCGAAGCTGCAGCTTCACAAGCGGGAAGGCGCCTATCTTCTGCGTGAAGGCCTCGCGGAACCCGGCGTACTTCTTCGCCTCCCTGAGGCCCCGCGCCATGCCCGCACCGGAGGCAAGCCCCACCGTAAGGCGGGAATAGGTGAGGACGATCCCCACGACGTTGGCAAGGCCCTTGTCCATGGGCCCCACCGGGTAGGCTAGGGCGCCGTTGAAGGTCAGCTCCGCCGTGGTGAGCTCGCAGGTCCCCATCTTCCATTTTATGCGGTCGATGGTATAACCGTTTCGTATCTCTTTTTCCTTGTTCCCAGGGAGCCATGACGGGACCACGAAGAGCGCAACCTTATCAGAGCCCCGCGGCTTCGCCGTCACCACGGCGTAGTCCGCGTGGGTCGCGGAACAGAAGAACTTGGTGCCATAGAGCCGCCAGGTGCCGTTATCCTCCACCGCCTCGAGGAGGTTCGCACCCACGTCGGATCCCCCCTGTATTTCCGAGAGATACTGGGCGCCAATGGCCACATCGCCCTCGATACCCTCTTTGCAGTGGAGGAGGATTCGCTCGGTTTCGGGCGTGTCGGCGTATCGCTCCAGGAGTTTCACCAGGCCTTCGGTGCAGGTCAGGGGACAGGCGATGCATGCCTCGCTGTTCTGATAAATAATGTACATCCCGACGAGTTTTTCCCATGGCGTGACCGAATCCGAGAAGAGTCGCTCGCCGAACACCTCCCTTTCCATTACTTCCGTTTCGTGGGGCCTCACGATACGGTCGATCCGGTTGTGGTGGCCGTCGTAGTGAAGCATGAAGGGCCACTTTTCCGGTCTGGCGATCGCATCGGACATGTCGCGCCATTGAAACGACGCCTTCCTGGAGATTGATCTCGCCCGGGCATCGACCTTTCCGGCATCGGCGCCGCAAAAGTGCTTAACGACCTTCTGTAAAAATGGATCGTCCCCGTAGTAATCGACATTTCTGCGCCATTCCAGGTAATCATTGAAGCTGTAATTATTGTTTATTTCCTGTTGTATCATGTCTGGTCTCCTGGTGGATCATCGGGATGGCACTATCAGGGGTATCCCCATCTATTAATCGCAACGCTGGGGAGTTCCCGTTTCTCCGTGATTCAATAATTGTATGCAGACGCGCCGTTTCATTATGAATAATAACCAGTGGTAATTATTGTTACCATTGGTTATTGCTGTCAACCTTTTTTCATGACAACAAAAAACATGGTAGCTATTTCATGAGAATTCTATCGTTGTATTAATTGATCAGCCAGACCCGATCGACCCATCGGGTCGTCTACCAACAGACAGAACGGAGGTCGCGTGATGACGCAGGCAACCATGGACGCACTCAATGGATTAAGAGACCTGAGCATGATCAAATGGTATGTGATCCCGCTCCTTGCCATCGTGTATTACATCTACACGGTTGAAATCAAGAACGCGAGGGCCACCGGCAACTGGGATGCCGTTTTCGCGGGAGCCGCGGTTTTCGGAGTCGATTTCTTCAATGAAACATGGAACGGCTGGGTCATGCACCTGTCGGGGCATTCCGCCTTCTGGACGGTTCCCGGCGACACGGCCCTCCGCACCATGGTGGGATGGAACATCGAAATCATGTTCATGTTCAGCATCCTAGGAATACTGTTCTACCATTCACTCTCGAAAAGCGCCAGGGAAAAGATCCTTGGCGTACCCGAACTCTGGTTCTTCGCGATTCTCTATACTGTTGTCTGCGTTGCCATCGAGGTGGTCCTCAATATCGGGGGCCACCTGGTCTGGGAATACTGGTTCTGGAACAGGTCACTGGCGGGTATCTGGCTCATCCTGCTTATCGGGTATTTCCACTTCTTCTGTGCGGCGATTTTTGTTATCACGCGCAGAACCATGAAGGCAAAGATCATCACGCTCGGGATTATCTACGCGGTGCCCGTTGCGATGAACATCGTGGCCTTCGGCTTCCTCGGGTGGAATTACTGAGGGGGCATGGAAGACCCGATTCGAACGTGACATCCTCACACCCTGAAGAGTGTATCCAGGAGGCCCGG
>CAZKPR010000129.1:0-11392 GCA_964554685.1 uncultured Leptospirales bacterium
ATCCCTGGCCGACGGTCCCTTCCCGGAGCACTACGAGCCGATGGAAAGCCCCATCAGGAACCTGATAAACAGGCAGGCCACCAACCCCGCCGTGCAGGTCCTGGAGTCCTCGACATTCGGCAACCCGGGGCAGTACCCCCATATCGCGACCTCCTACCGGGTGGTGGAGCACTGGCAGGCGGGCGCCATGACCAGGAACCTCCCCTGGCTCACGGAACTCGTCCCCGACATGTTCTGCGAGATCAGCACCTCCCTGGCGAAGGCGAAGGGCATCAGCAACGGCGACCGGGTGTCCATTTTCAACGGCCGGGGCAAAATATCCGCCTACGCCCTGGTGACCGAACGGGTGCAGCCGATCACGGTCGACGGAAGAAAGGTCGAGCAGATCGGCATGATCTGGCACTTCGGATTCGGGTGCGCCGCCTCCGGTGACGCCTGCAACCAGCTCACGCCCACGGTGGGGGACGCCAACACCAACATACCCGAGTTCAAGGCGTTCCTCGTGGACATCAGGAAGGAGGCATAAACCATGTCAGTGAAAGGGTTTTTAGTTGATACGACGAAATGCACCGGCTGCCGGGCGTGCCAGGTGGCGTGCAAGCAGTGGAACAACCTCCCGGCCGAGAAGACGACCTTCTTCGCGGGCCCGGAATACACCAATCCCGGGGAGCTCTCGGCGATCACCTTCAACCATGTCAGGTTCCACGACGTCGACATGGCCAATCCCGAGATGCCCGTGTGGACCATCATGCACAAGAAGTGCTACCACTGCGAGATACCCAACTGCCTCACGGTCTGCCCGGAGCAGGCGATCGAGAAGCGCAACGGCTGGGTCGTCATCGACCAGTCGAAGTGCATCGGCTGCGGGGCGTGCCAGAACGAGTGCGTCTACAAGGTGCCCCACGTGCTCTACGAGGACATGTCGACCTACGGATCGGAGCAGCCCCTCCACCGTGACAAGTCGTACAAGTGCCACGCCTGCACGGTGAACAAGCGGGACGTCCCCGCCTGCGCCTTCCACTGCCCCACGGGGGCCCTCACCTTCGGCTACCGCGACAGCCTCCTGAAAAAGGCGAAGGCCCGGCTGAAGCAGGTGAAGGACAGGTACCCGAGGGCGAGCATCTACGGCGAGTACGAGTATGGCGGACTGGGGGTCATCACGATCCTCAAGGACCAGCCGGAAACATACGGTCTCCCGATCAACCCGAAGCCCCTCGACCACGCGAAGGCCGAGTCGATCCGGGACACCTACCATCTTCTCTCGATGTTCAGCATGGGCATGCCCTCCCTGAAGCGGCTTGCCTACCGGATATCGAAATCGATGGTCGGATAGTTTTAAGCGAAAAAGGCAAAAAAACGAATGACACCGGCCCCCGGCCGGTGTCATTCGTTTCTCAGGAGAGCGACCCGGAGAGAATGGATATCACGGCCTTCATCATCGCCGGTGGACGGAGCAGCCGCTTCGGGGAAGACAAGGCCCTCTTCCCCTACGGCGGCGGCACGCTCCTGGAGCACGTCATCGGGACGATTCGACCCGCGATCCCCCGCGTCGCCGTTATCGCGGACGCTGACGGAAAGTACGACATCCCCGGCGTTCCCTGCTACGGCGATCTCGTCCCGGGATACGGCCCCCTGGGAGGGCTTCATGCGGCGCTCCACATCATCGAGAGTGGATCGGCCTTTCTTTTTCCCTGCGATATGCCGTACCTCAGCGCGGACCTCATCCGCTACATGGTGTCGGCTTCAGGGGATTTCGACGTGACCGTGCCCTACTACGGCGGCTACTACCAGCCGCTCCACGCCATTTATTCAAAAAAGTGCCTGGCACCCGTGGAAACGTGCATTGAAAAAAACCAGCGCCGCATCATCGCGTTTTACGATGACGTGACGGTGCGCAGGATCAGTGAAGAGGAAATCCGGAGCCGGGTCGATCCCTACCGGGCCTTCCGGAACATCAATTTCCGCCGCGATATCAGCGGAGACCCCATGGAGAGAGCCCAGTGATGAACGACCGCCTTGCATACCTCGACACACACGTGGCGAAAGCCCTGGAGGCAGGGATCCTCACCGGCGAGATGCTATCCTTTTACCGCGCCCTCTATGAGCACCTCGCGGAGGAATATGGGCGCTTCAGGGGTTCTCCCGACCTCCCCACGCCGGGCCACGATGAAATCCCTATCGCCTCACGGGGCAGGGATGTCCTCTTCGGAGAGGCCGCGGAGCGGCTCCTCATTCCGGGCCTGGCTCCCCTCGCGGAAATCATCGGGACGCATCATCCCGGCCTCGATCTCGTCCCCCTGCGCGATTACCTCGCCGGCGATTCGTTGAAATGGAAGGAACTCGCGGGCGCACTTCTTGACAGGGACGCAGCGGCCATGGAAAACCATGCCCGGGCATGCAGGGCAGGCGTCGACGAAACGGTGTTCCTGGTCACCAACTGGCTGAAGCCCCTGTTCGTTGCCCTTGCAGAGGCGCGGGGTGAAATTACCGGCGAGGACGGCGATGACGGCCGTTCCTGCCCCTTCTGCGGCCACTACCCGGAGATTTCCCTCATCGTGGCTGGCCGGGAGGGAAAGCGGCTCCTCTCCTGCTCCCTCTGCGAAACCCGGTGGCCGTTCAAGCGGATCGCCTGCTCAGTGTGCGGGAACGAGGACGCAGAAAAGCTCGAGTACCTCTCCGAGGAGGGGGACGACCGCTATCGCATCGATCTCTGCCACTCGTGCCGGGGATACATCAAGACGGTGCGCCTTGATAAATTCGTGGAACCCGAGGAATGCGATCCCGTGGTGGAGAACCTGCTCACGGTCCACCTGGACAGCGCGGCCATTAAAAGAGGTTTTCACCGCCCCTAGGGGGCCCCGATCGACTCCGCGCCGCTGATTGCGTAGAACCCGTCCCTTCTGACCCCCGTGACCAGGACCAGGCCGATCTCCCTGGCCATCCCCACGGCCATGCTCGTGGGCGCGGCCCTGGTGACCAGGACCGGGATCCGCGCCGCCGCCACCTTTGACACGATCTCGCTTGAAACGCGCCCCGTGCTGAAGAGCATGGCCCGCTCGAGCCCGATCCCCCCGGTGAGAACGAAACCCAGGAGCTTGTCCACGGCGTTGTGCCTGCCGATCTCGTCGTAGAAGGCGATGCGGGTCCCCCCGATGTCGTAGAGCGCCGCGCTGTGCACGCCGTGGGTGGTGCGGTGAATCGTCGAAAGGCCGAGGAACTCCTTCGCGGAACCGATGATGACCGACGGGTCGATCCGGGGAACCGCCGGCACCGTAACGCCTGCGCATCCCGTGCCGGTCCCCCCGCCGGCGCATCCCGATACCATGGTGCGCACCCTGAAGAGGCGGCCCATGACGTCGGCCCCCGGGGAGGTGACGACATTGACGTTCATCGTTCCCTCGTCGACCTCGATCCTCTCGATCTCGTCCCGCGACACGATGATGCCCTCGGAGAAGAGATGACCCGCGGCCAGGATCTCCAGGTCAGAGCCTGAGCAGGCGACGACGAGATAGGGCCTGCCGTTCACCCGGAAGGTCATATGGTACTCCGCGCTCACCGGGAGCTCAACCGGCTCGAAGCCGTCGGGTCCGTAGCGCTGGGCGCTGATCGTTATCGTCTGAGGTAACATGGTATCGTTCCCTGTGATCCCTGCCGCGCCGCCCCGGCATCGGGGAAGCGCCGTCTATTCCCGCGCCATGGGGGACAGCTCCAGGGCGCGCAGGAGCTTCAGCATCGCGTCGTTGAGGGGGCATTCCATTCCCAGGGCCGCCCCCTCGCGCACCACGGCGCCGTTGATGAAATCGATCTCGGTCCTGCGCCGGTTCCTCACGTCAAGGCACATGGACGAGTAGTTCGGCGCCGTGCGACGGCACACCTCCTCGACCCGGGCCACGGGGTCCTCGTAGAGCATGGCGACGCCCTTCCGCCGCGCCACGGCATAGGCCTCGCCGACCAGCCCCGCCATGAGGGCCCGCGCCGGCTCTATATCCAGGAGCAGGCCGTTACGCACGGAGAGAATGGCCGTGAGGGGATTGATCCCCGCGTTCACCACGGCCTTGCTCCAGACGATCCCCCGGGGATTGTCCGACAGCGCCGCGCGGAGACCTCCTTTCTTCATGATCCCGATAAGCTCGTCGAGGAATTCCCCGCCGGGATTTCCCTCCCCGAGGGGACCGAACACCGTCTCCCCGCCCCCGGCGTGGCGCACGTGGTTCGGCGCTTCCAGGGACGCCCCTTCGGAGGTGGCGCCGACGATCACCCCGGTGCCGGGACAGGCACGGGCGATGAGTTCCCCGTTCCCCAGGCCGTTCTGAAGCGTGAGCACGGGACCCCGATAGCCCGATTCGCCTATCTGCTCCGCGGCGCGGGATGTGTGATACGCCTTGACACAGAGGACCACCAGGTCAAGGGTTTCCGGGTCGGGAAGACCCACCGAGGCGGCAACGGTGAAGCGGAAGTCAGCCGCGGCCCCTTCCCAGCGGACACCCTTCCTGTTGAAAAGGTCCGCGCGCTCCCCGTCCTCGTCGATAAGCACGACACCGGCGCCGCCCCTCTGGAGATACCCCGCGAAGAGGAGCCCCAGGGCCCCTGGTCCCATTATCGCGATCCTCATCGCCTCCAGTCCTCCCCGCGCCGCGCGGCTCTGCCGGACGGCGCACCGGTCATTGCCGTGACATCTGACTCACCGCGTCCCTCCCGAACCGGAAGGCCTGCTCAAGCTCACCTGGCGTCTCCAGTATCTCCCCTTTCGCCTCCGCCCTGGCGAAGAGACCCCCGCCGTAGGACTTGTCGAGCGCATAGAAGAAATATTTCGCCGTCAATTCTCCGCATTCGTAGACCTGAAGGCCCTCCGCGGCGGCGGTCATGACGAGATAACCCGCGCCGCCGTCGAAGCGTTTTCGCTCTTCCCTGCTCTTCGTCAGCATCCGCCGCCGCCAGAGGGCCTGGCAACGGTCCACCATGGCCTTCGCCTGGGCAGTGAGTCCGTAAAAGAAGACCGGCGACGCCAGGAAAACGATCTCCGATTCCAGGAGTCGTGTATAGACGCCCTGCATGGCGTCGTCAATGATGCAGCGCCCCGTCTCGTCGCATCCCCCGCACTCGGTGCATGGCGAAAAAACCATATCCCGAAGGTAAAGGCGGTCGATTGCCGCGCCCCCGGAGCGCGCGCCCTCGAGGACGCGATCGAGAAGAAGATCGCTGTTTCCCTCCGCCCGGGGGCTGCCGTATATTCCAAGGGCCTTCATACTGGCAGTCTCACCCCGGAGGGGTGGAAAATCAAGAATAAATAGTGCAGCCGGGGAGTCCGCTCCCGCCTACCGGCCCGGGCTTGATAGAAAATCGGCGTACTTTTATTTCCGCAGACGAGGTCACGTGACCTCGCCTGCGGACTACGGGATATACGCGCACATAATTAATCACAAATTAGAGCAGATTAAACGAAAGACCTGGACGAAAGACATTCAAGGCTCCCTCGACACAGATCCCGAAAACTGTCCCGAATGTGGTGCACAAATGATCGAATCAGTTGTGTATGCGTACTTTACCAACGTGAATGGCGGAGACTCTGGAAAACCCACCTCCTGGTGGGTGGATATTTCAGAATGAAACGGGGGCCCTGACACGGTCACCATGCCTCCGGGTACCGAAACTTCTTTATATTTTGATCATAACCGCTGTTAAATAATCTGTGGCGCTCGTTTTAGCATATTGCCGACCATTTTCCCCATTTTCTGGCGCGCTCGAAATTTTAATCACCCAGTCCAGCAGTTTTTGCTTGTCAAGGACCTCCTGGTGTGCCAGAAATACTGACGATAAAAATTAATCGTGCCCCATGTGCATAATGGCGGGCCAGAGTAAAATCCTAGATAAAAAATTTGGGGAAGATTTTAAAAGAGTTGGTAGAAAAATACTATCAATATTCCGGAAAAAGGAAGCGAAATGGTTAGTGTAGACCTCTGTAAGAATGTTCTTGATATTTGCAGGGTGGAGGTTTCTAAGGCTATTGTGCAAAGGACATGGGCTTTTTTCCTATGGTAACTTTTATTGACTGTTAAAAATATTAGATTTTATTATAATGAATGAAATTGTAAATTATTAAAGGGTGCTGCTATGATTAAGAAAAAATCAATGTTAATTTATTCTATTGTGTTGATATTATTAGTATCATGTACAGATCAGGATGGTAATGAAAATAATTACATTGAAACAAGTGGTAACTATTCAGATGTTCCATTTGATAATGTATTGGCAAACATGACTTTGAGGGAAGACCCACGGTTTAATCCTGATATTGACCCGGGAATTATTCCTGATCATTTACAATGTAGCAATTACTTGGATTATTCACAAATTGGCGTTCTTTCTGTAGATGGATTCAGCATTGATGATATTAATCAAAAAGTTCTGAGTGATTGTACTTTTTTAAGTACCCTTGCATCTCTTACATATCATAACCCGGAATGGGTTAAAAAAATGATTGTAAAAGATGCTATACGACCTGATGTGTATTCAGTCCATCTGTTTGACTATAATGCAAATCGCTGGATTTGGGTTGCAGTTAATACCAATCTTCCAACATATTTTTCCTGTGTTAATGATCAATTAGGGCCTCCTCCTGATTATGGCTACAGCAAGGGATTCATCTTCGATCCTAAAAACATTAGTATCAAGTATTATGAGATATGGCCAAGTCTCATTGAAAAAGCTTTTGCAAAATGGTCTTATGGTATTGGAAGGAATGGTGATTACCAGGATATTGAAATGTTATTAGGTTCAACCGTATATAAGGCACTTTTTGGCATGGGTGATCCAACAGTCTTACTCGTTCCTAATGATTGCAAAGCCGCCTGGCATACTACCATTGCCGCACTTATTGATAGTGCAATAGTTATTGGTGGCACAAAAGGAGATCATCCTCTTCTAGGAGAATACCATTCAAATCATGCAATAAGCTTTCTGGAGTACGATTCTGCGGAGCGAAAAATTAAAATCAGAGATCAAGCTGGATTTCCTGACGAAGTCAATTACAAGTTGCTTTCATTTAACGATTTTGCACTGGTCTTCAATAAAGTGTATATACTGAAAAATCCATCAAATTGAGAAACATTTTTATACTGTTGTTAATGAGTATAGAAAATTTCAAGGCCCTCTACCAATCAGATTTTACTTGTCGATGACTTCTTCGCGTGCCATTATTACTGCCGATAAAGCTCATGGTGTGTCATGTGCATAACGGCGAGCCGGACTTAAAATCCTAGAAAAAAAATTCAATAAACCTCCTCTTTTTTTTGACTTGTATTCTACCGACCCTTACATTTTAATAAATTAGTTTTTAATTGAATGTTTAATATCATGAAAACTATCACATCAATACTGAATATCATATTTATAAATTCAATGCTCATGGGAGTCACCGTCCTGTCGGCCGGTTGTATTAGAAACGATATGTATTCAAATTCCAAGAACATACCCATACCGCCCCTTGTGCAATTATTTCAAACCACCCCCGCAGGATATGTCAGTTATCAGGCGCCATGGATCACCGGTGGAACAACCTATCCTTCGTGCAATGCGCTGACGCTGGAGCTTCAAGACGGTTCGGGAGTGCCCATGATTCATGTCGAGGATATAACCGTGACCCCGGAATGTGACGGTCAGTGCACTTTTTACTCTGATTTAGGTTGCGCCAACGTCATATCAGAGGAAACCATCATGGCCGGGGCCAGCTCGACCGCACCGTTTTTTGTGCGTCCGGACGGGCCCGTGTTCCACCTCGATATGCTGGTGTCACCCATCGACTTCACGGGTCTACCGACATCCCTGATCACGGCGATAGCGTCCTATTCCATGGTCGACCCCGCCTATGTATGGGCGGCGGCGGATTTAAACGTCGTCGGGAGCACGGTCGACGGTGCCGCGGTGGCCGCCGGGGACGTCTGGATATTCGAAACGTACGACGGATACCGGGGGAAGCTGAACGTAAACTCGAGAACCACGACCAATACACCTGGCGACACGCTTAATTTCGATATGATTGTGTGGGATTACGCGGGCGCGGTCATCAATTCCGCAATCGACGTCGACATAATCGCATGCTCGTCGGGCAACTGCTATTTTGATTTTCACATGTCGCCGCCGGTGGTTACCGGCTCGCCCAACGCCGATTTCCAGTGGGCCCTGTCGGGCGGATCCTTCGCCCTGGTGCCAAACCAGGATAGCGTGATGCGGCTCATTCAATGACGGAGACAATACGGACACTGTATGTCCGCCGGCCCCGGGGGGGTTGACCGCTCACGAGATCGGCGGAAGCAGGCCAAGTTTCAAGCCCTTCGTCCATCGCTTTTGTGTTGAAATTACTTTTTTCGCCTCCCATAATGATTCAGAAAAAGGGCATTGTGTCGCCTGACCATAACGGCTGGCCAGAGTGAAATCCTAGATAAACATTGATAACGTAATTCCGCTATCACGCTAAATTCAGGAAAATAAATATTTTTCTTGTTTCGGGATATTTGCTTTTTCGGAAAACCGGTAGTATATTAAAATTAGCAAGCGCTGTATATCATTGGTTATGTGAACCCTTCTCAATTTAATTTTTTCCGTTTCCGCTACCGCACTATTATTTCAGGAGGCCCCACATGAATTATATCCCGGTACTGTTTTTTGGAATTGCGGCCCTTGGAGGGTTGACCCTCGTGTATCTAAAAAATAATGGCAAGGGATTGCCCATGCCTCTTGCCATAGGGCATGGATTGATGGCGGCAACCGGCCTTGTTACTCTCATCATTATTGTTGCCGGTGATACGGGCAACATGATCATGAACATATCATTGTTCTTGTTCCTTATCGTGGCCCTTGGCGGCTTCACCCTGTTTTCATTTCATGTGAGAAAAAAGCCGATGCCCGGAACGTTGATCCCGATTCACGGAGCCGGCGCTGTGATCGCATTTGTACTGCTGCTAATCGCGGTCTTCAGATAGTCCTTTGTTAAACACGCGGATAGCCGCTTGGCTGGTTATCCCGGGTACAATAAACAGGCCATATGAAAAACGCAGGAACTGACCTATCCATTGTCCTTTCAGGTGAGGCCGGACAGGGCATACAGACCCTTGAGCGTCTTCTGATGAAGATGTTCAAACTCTCCGGAAGGCATGTTTTTTCTTTCAGCGAATTCATGTCCCGGATCCGGGGAGGAAATAATTCAACGGAAATAAGAGTGTCACCGGAAAGAGCGGATTCATTCCTCGACCGGATTGATCTGTTTGTTCCCTTCGGACCGGGAGCCATGGCCCGCTTCCATGAACGGATCACCGGGGACACGGTCATTATCAGTGACCCTGCATTCATCGAGGAACGGTACCGGGGGAGCGGATACACGGTCATCGAAATCCCTTTTTTGGAAATAGCGAAAGAGATCGGGGGCAAGACATTTCTCAACCTTGTTGTCATGGGTCTCTTTGCCGAACTTTTCGGGATCAGCGAAGACAGTGTGCAAGGTCAGGTCCGGATCCAGTTTTCCCGAGCTGCTGCCGATGTGATTGAAAAAAACATCGAGGCCCTCAAGAAGGGGATTGAAGCGGGGAGAGAAATTACGCAATCAGGGAATATCGAAATACCTCCGGCAGCCTCTCATGATGTTTCGGGGGAACTGCTGATCAACGGCGCTGAAATAATAACACTGGGAGCAATCGCGGGAGGGTGCAATTTCGTTTCATCATACCCGATGTCTCCTTCTACCGACGTTCTCGTTAATTTCGCTAAACTTGCGGAAGAATTCAACATCGTGGTCGAACAGGCCGAGGACGAAATATGCGCGGTGAACATGGCCATTGCGTCATGGTATGCGGGCGGCCGCGCGATGGTGACCACCTCCGGAGGCGGTTTTGCCCTCATGACGGAAGGATTGAGCCTCGCGGGGGCGTTAGAGTCCCCGCTGGTGATACATGTAGGCCAGAGACCCGGGCCGGCTACCGGTATGCCGACAAGGACCGAGCAGGGTGACCTCCTGTTCGCCCTTTTTTCCGGACACGGTGAATTCCCCCGGATCGTATACGCTCCGGGCAATTATTCGCAAGGATTTGATTTAACCCGGAAAGCCTTCCATATGGCGGATACATACCAGGTGCCGGTCATACTGCTTACCGATCAATATTTCCTTGATTCCAACGGCACGGTTTCGGGCGTAAATGTCGACACCTCGATGAGTACGAATATCATCACAGAAACGGACAGCGGCTACCGGAGATACAAGGTGACCGAGAGCGGCATCTCGCCGAGGGGAATACCAGGACATGGCACCGGCATCGTCTGTCTCGACAGCGATGAGCATGACGAGGGCGGATATATAACGGAAGATTTCGCGGTCCGTGTTGCCCAGGTGAACAAGCGGATGAGAAAGCTTCAATCCATGGGTACCGACAGCATGCCACCCGACCTGTACGGCCCGTATGACTACCGGTGCCTTGTCGTATCCTGGGGCTCAACCCTGAACGGCATTCTCGAGGCAATACACGTATCGGGGAGAAGCGACATTGCGCTCCTCCATTATTCACAGGTCTACCCGCTGCATGAAAGTACGATAAGGCGCCTGGAACGTGCGCGGTTTACCGCGATTGTGGAAAACAATTATACGTCCCAATTCGGAGCCCTTATCCGCATGCATACGGGATTTGAATTCAACAGGAAGATATTGAAATATAACGGGATGCCCTTCAGCATCGAAGAACTCGCCGAGGAATTTAAGACATTCGCATAAGGGGATGATGATGAGCTCACTATTCGATTTTGATCAGCCCCCCGACATGGCATGGTGTCCGGGATGCGGCAATTATGACATCATCAAGTCGGTGAAGAGCGCATTTGACGATCTGAACATACCGAGGGAACGGATTGTGATGGTGTCCGGGATCGGACAGGCGGCAAAGATGCCGCAGTATATAAACGCCAGTTTTTTCAACGGGCTCCACGGGAGGTCGCTTCCCGCGGCAACGGCGATAAAGGCAACCAACCCGGGATTGACGGTTGTCGTTGAAAGCGGAGACGGCTGTACCTACGGGGAAGGCGGGAACCATTTTCTGGCCACGCTGAGAAGAAATCCGGACATAACGAACCTGGTCCATGACAACATGGTATACGGCCTGACAAAGGGGCAGGCATCGCCCACCAGCAGGAGGGGCTTCACGACACCGGTACAGACAACCGGGGTTTTCCTCGAGCCCTTCAATCCCGTGGCAGTTGCTGTGGCGATGAATGCCTCGTTCGTGGCGCGGGCTTTTTCCGGCGATGTTGAAAAAACTAAAGAAATAATCAAGAAGGCGATTACGCATAAAGGGTACTCCCTTGTCGACATTCTGCATCCATGCGTCACTTTTAACAGGGCAAACAACTTCAGCTG
>CAZKPR010000130.1:0-11286 GCA_964554685.1 uncultured Leptospirales bacterium
ACCATTAAGGATATACCTGATCACATTTCCCGGTCGGTAATCGGAAAGCTTTCCGATCTCTATTTTTCCGATCAGAACTTTACCATAGATAAAATATTTGACTTTTTCCCGGCCGGGCCGGAAATGGACTTTTTAAACCAGGTTTTCCATAACGAACATCCGGTTGCAAATCCCGGCGCCGCCTACACGGAAATTTATATTAATATGAAAGTCCGTGAAATTGACGATAAAATAGAAAGGTACGCAGAAAAAATCAAGTCGTCACCCGACGGCGCTTCCCATGAGTATATATCGGAAATCGAAGTATTGCGAAGAGAAAAGGAAAAACTGTCCCAGTACATCTACAATAAGTTCGTCTGACCGGGCGGCCGTTTAGGCACTCGGGAGATTACACCACGAGAGGATAGCTGATAGACATGAGCAAAAAAGAGATGACGCTGGATGCCGTTCCGGAAGTGAAAAAACTTATCGAGATGGGTAAGCAGAACGGCGAAGTTACCTATGACGAAATAAATGATATCCTCCCTGACAAGCTGCTCAATTCCGAAAAAATTGACGACGTGTTCATTCTCCTGAACCAGCTCGGCATAGAGGTGGTCGAGGAATCGACCAGAAAGGACCAGGCCGTTCCCGGTGTGAAGAAAAAATCAAGCGGCGCATCGAAGAAAACCGCCGCTCCACAGGCGGAATCGTCCCACGTCGATGATCCGATACGTCTGTATCTGAAGGAGATAGGGAAGGTGTCGCTCCTTTCCGGCGACCAGGAGGTCGATCTTGCGAAGAGGATAGAGGACGGCGAGATCCTTATCGAGGAGACGGTATACAATTCCTCGCTTCTTATAAACGATCTCATAAAAAACTACTCCAAGATAAAAAGCGGGAAGATCAAGCTCACCGATGTGCTGAAGATAAACAGGCTCTACTACTTTTCATCGGTGGATCTCAACAAGCTTGAAAAAAAATTCCATGAAACCATGAAGGTCATCATCGACGAGGACAACAGGATCATCCAGAACGGGAACAAGATGAAGAAGCTTGATCCCGAATCAAAGAAGGCGGAAGATCTGAGGGAAAAGATCGAGGGATCAAGGCAGAATATCAGGAAAACCATACGGAATCTTGAAATCAATGACAATGAAATAAACAAGCTTTCGTCAAAAATCAAATCCATGGTTGCGCGCATCCAGGAGACTTACGATTTCTTTTCGGAGATAGAGGAGAAATACAGCAAGGAGCTCAAGGACCTCAAGCACCTCGCGCGGAAGCTCGAAAAGGGAGAGAGCGTCGGGAAGATCGTCAAGGAACTCGGCGTGAAGAACAAGGATATCGTCCTCGACGTCATTAAAAACGTGAGAAATAACGAAAGAAAGATACGGCGGATCGAGCAGGAGGCGGGCGCCTCGGCGGATGATATAATGGACTGGGGAAAGCAGATAAACCTCGGCCAGCGGAAGATATCCGTGGCGAAAAAGGAGCTCATCAACGCCAACCTGCGCCTCGTCGTTTCCATCGCGAAAAAATATGCGAACAGGGGAATGCATTTTTTCGATCTCATACAGGAAGGCAATATCGGCCTCATAAAGGCCGTCGATAAATTTGAATACAAAAAAGGCTACAAGTTCTCCACCTACGCGACCTGGTGGATACGACAGGCGATTACCCGGGCGATCTCGGACCAGGCGAGGACCATTCGCGTCCCGGTTCACATGATCGAACAGATCAACAAGGTGATGAGGGAAACACGGCTCTTCCAGCAGGAGTTCGGCCGCGAGCCGACCCCCGAGGAGCTGTCTGACCGTCTCGGATGGGTCGTGGGCAAGGTAAAGGCGGTCAAGAACGTCGCGAGAGAACCGATATCCCTGGAAACCCCCGTCGGCGAGGAGGAGGATTCTCTCCTGGGGGATTTCATCGAGGACAAGGAGGTGGATTCGCCGGCAAACACCGCGGCCTATCGCCTCCTCTCGGAGCAGCTCAACACCGTCCTGTCGACACTGCCCGCGCGTGAACAGAAAGTCATCCGAATGCGATTCGGTCTCGACGACGGATACTCACATACCCTGGAGGAAGTGGGATACGTGTTCAAGGTAACGCGAGAGAGGATTCGTCAGATCGAGGCCAAGGCCCTCAGGAGGCTGCGTCATCCAACCCGCGCGAGAAAGCTCAAGGATTACCTCGATCATATCTGACCGGTTCGTCCCCGGCACTGCAATCATCGCCGGCGGCGGATATGGAATATCATTAACCGGGGCGCAATGGAGAGGATAAAAAAAGTCGCGATCATCGGCGCGGGATCCTGGGGCACCGCCGTTGCAAAGGATATCGCCGAGTCAAATCCCCATATCGACGTAGTGCTCTGGGCGTACGAGAAATCGGTTGCCGCAAGAATTAATTCCTCCCATGAAAATACCGAATACCTGCGCGGGATAGCCCTTCCCGTCGGCATCCGGGCGACCTCGAGCCTGAAGGACGCGGTCCAGGGAGCCGGGGTGGTGATACTGGCGACCCCGTCCAAGGTCGTGTATGACATTGCCCAGAAAATCTCACGCATGATAGGGCATGAAACACACGTCGCCTTTCTGACAAAGGGTTTTTGTAAAATTGACGAGAGTGTCATGACCATATCCCAGGCTCTGGAAAAGGCGCTCCCCATGACCAGGAACAGGGTGGTTGCCGTATCCGGGCCGAGCCACGCGGAGGAAGTCGCCCGTCGTTATCATACCTGCCTCAGCGTGGGGAGTAAATCGGAAGAGTCCCGCGCCGTCGTTGCCCGCCTCCTCAATTCCCATTACGTGCAGTGCCTCGAGACAGATGATATACTCGGGGTGGAAGTGGGGGGAACCCTGAAAAACCCCGCGGCCATCGCCGCGGGAATGATAAGCGTGCTGCCTCGATGCGGGGACAACCTTGCGGGTGCACTCGTGTCGGAGGCGCTCAAGGAGATGATACGCCTCGGAAGTATTTTCAACATATCTCCCGAACGTATAATGGACATATCGGGTCTCGGTGACCTCGTCGCCACCGCGCTGAGCGAGCACAGCCGGAACAGGCGGTTCGGAAAGGACATATCGAAGCAGATACAGAAGAAGGGGAAGACCCTGACGCTCTATGACAGGCTTGCCATAAGGATAAGGCCGAGAAGCGTCATCGAACGAATGAGCGAGAGGTTCAACTACCTCGCCGAGGGAGCCTATGCCATCGAACCTCTCATCGAACTCGCTGAATCCCATAACATAGAGATTCCCGTGTATCGCGCGCTCTATGAAGTCCTCAGGAACAAAAAGGATCCGTCGCTTCTGGTCGAATCAATTAAAAACCCGGAGAAGTTCGACGAGATCTTTTTCAGCACGAAAATCAGGATATCCGACAGGAGAAGGGGCCTTGAGGGCGTGAAGGGAAGGGCCTTCAGGGAAATGATCGTCGCACGAACCGTTTCGGCATTCGGCGGGGGCGGCGATACTCGCGTGTCGCCTTACGATCCTGACGCGGTGATCGCCAATCTCAAAGATTGCCAGGGGAAAGGGGCCGTATCCGGGAAACGTGAAGGAGCGATAATTGACGGGATCTCGATGGCTAATTTCCATGAATCGATCGATGGCCTATCCCGCCACTATGCCGGAAGCATCGCCGACAATTATACCCCTCTTTTCAAATGGATGCTCTTAATCTACCTTTCTGCGCTGCGGACGGTCAACTTCATCACCGGGATGAGGGGGAGGATACGGATTTCCGGTGCAACGCAGGACATTCGCGCGGTGAGTCCCTCGGTAAACGTCCTGTATCTCTCCGACCTTGTTTCCGCCTACGACCCGATGATCGTTCTTCTTTCGATCGCCAGGAAGCGTCTTCCCTTCCCGAGATTTTTTCTTGACCCGGTAGCCGGAACTTCGCGGGAACTCTCCCTCCTGAGGCGCTGCGGTGGGTTCGTCGTCGAAAGGGAACGACTGGACAACATGGTGTATCGGGAAACACTGAAGCAGTATCTCGTCACTCTTGCCGGGCACGGCGTTCCGGTCCTCTACTTCACTTCACGAAGAAATACGGAAGGCGGCGAGAGCGATGAATTCTTTGAGGCCGTGACGGAATCACTTTACGACCACACGGTGGAAATGGCCGTAGTCCCCGTTGAGATATCCTACCTCGACAGGCCGGAGCGCCTGAAGCGCGGTGGCATGCGCTACAGGGACGTCCTGGCGAACTACGCCCGGGTCAACTTTTCAAAACCCGTGTTTCTCTCCGAATACACGAAACAGCCGCACATGATAATCGGTCTTCCTGGCGTGATAGGGGCCATACGCGACCGTGACAGGAAGTTTTTTCCCCATCACGTGATTTGTAAAATACTGGCGGACAACGACTACAGTGTTCCGAGGGAAGCCCTGGCGGGACTCGTGAAGGCGTACCTTTCAACCACGAAAAGGGTGTTCGACGAGGGAGGCACGAAAATCGCGCGAAGGGGGCTCCTCTATTGCGACAGAAGGGGAATCACGACGGTCAGGGACGGCACCGTCAAGGTCATCGACAGGGAACTGGCTGACTATTTCGCGAACATGCTTGCGTAAACGCGCGGGTCGGCATGACGCGCGCTGGACGGGTGGGACCTGAAAGGATTTAACCGAGGAGCCGCTCAAGTTCTTTGCATGCCTCGTCAACGGTGCGCGCGATCAGCTCATTGGCGCCGGTATGATCGTCCACCTCCACAAGGGGAAAAGCAGAACTCCAGCCACCGGTAAAGACGCAGAAGATAACGGGTTTCCCGAACACCCTCGCGTATCCGAGCTCGGTAAGGGTTCCCGATCGGCCGCCCATGGCCACGACCACGTCCGCCGAGAGAATGTTGACGGCGTTGCGGGCGAAGCCTATTCCCGTGGGTATGACGATAGAGCAGTAGGGGTTCGATCCGTCGAGTGAATCACCCGGAAGGATCCCCACGACCGTACCCCCGCGTTCCGACGCGCCGCGTGACACCGCCGCCATGATTCCGCCCCTGCCGCCGGTAATCAACACGTATCCCTTATCGGCAATGAAACGGCCAAGCGTGATGGCGTCCGGTTCATACCCCGTGTTTTCTGATGACCCGATAACGACAACCTGCTTTTTCCTCGCGGAATGCCCCATCACAGCTCCTCGATGAAAACGGCCAGGGCCCCGGGTGAATCGATCGCGGTCCGCGTGGAGCGGTAGGGAACCAGGTTGGTGTTATATACGATATCGATGCGGTTGTGCCGTACGTCGGCGTTGGACGTCGCCCCGTCGTCGAAGAGAACGAGATAATCGCCCAGTGAAACGACGAGCACAACGACAGGCTCGGGATAGGCGTCGGACAAGGTTTGAACGATGTATTCAGAAAAATCGATGAGTGTCCGGGTGCCCGTGAGGGAGAGCGAGGAGAGAGGATTCTTAAGGATGAAATGATCGGCGTAGAGAACCCCCATGGAGGATTCATAGACGGCGACGAGCTCAGATGAGAGGCGTTGGATGTAGTCGAGCGTTGTCGGATCGAAGTAGGTGGAGTAACGATCGTACACCGAGCACGCGAAATCCGCGATATAATCGAAGGCGGAAAGGTCGAAAAGCGGCGTCGAGGTGACTGAAGCGACAAAAATCGTTTCGTCACCGGGCTCAAACTTCTTCAACGACATAACGTGCGTGTGACCGCTCTTGTCGCCGAGGGGTATCCGCACGGAATTGCCGGCAGAGATGGATTGAGCCTCGCGCTCGATAATTTCAGGGATGGCCTGGAGAAGTATGGCATCACCGGCGAAGACGACAGGGATCGCGGCGTCTTCTTTTTTAACGAGAATCGCCGTGAGCGATGAGTGGTTATGCCTGTTATGATGATGGAGTACGCCTTTTATGTAGCCGCCGGGACGGTCCGAGTGGTGCCTTTTCTCAAGAGCGTTAAAACGGGCAAGAAGGGTGCGGTAAACATGGTCCGTTTTTTCAGGCGAGAGGGTGCCGCTGGCCCGTCTCTGTATTGTTTCCCGGAGCTGGCCGATAAGTATGTCGATTTCTTTCGTGTCCTTCATCGCGTTTCACCGAGATTGCGCAGCGTGCGGCATGAACGACCCCCATGAAAATGAAGCCTCACCGCTCTCCGCGTGTGGCGTCCGGCGGTACGCGATGGCATGGATGGTAGCAAATACTAGGCTCTCATGCATGGGATTTCAAGCACAATTTTATTTTACGCCCGGTGTTGCGGGGGCAGGGTCACAATGGGCGGCGTAATTGAGCGCCGCTCCATAGAGCCTGAAGGAACCGGTAAAAAAGAAGAGGGAGCGGGGCGAGGCAACAGCGTCGAGTGTTTGGAACAAAGATGTCTCTTCATGGACGACAACCTCGGCAAAGATGTCATCGATCCCCGCTGCCGCCAGGGGATTATGGCAGCGTTCATCACGAAGGACGAAATAGATGCACCTAAGACGGCGAGCACGAAACAGTTCCGCCATGGATGAAACGTTCTTGTCGTTCATGAACGTTACGACGGGGAATATCTCCATCCCTTGGAAGCGCTTCACGACGAGATCGATCATTCGCGCCATGGCGGACTCATTGTGCGCGGGATCGAAGATGATAAGGGGCGAAGCGGCAAGCATTTCAAAACGGCCGGGTATCCTGCACGCCCGCAGACCATCCCGGATCGCGTCATCGTCTATCCGGGGAAAGGAATGGCGTGACAGCAGGGCGGCGGTAGCGGCGCAGCAGGCGTTGGATATCTGGAACGGAGGAAGGAGTCCGATCTCGATGCCCGTGATATGGCTTTCCTGGTTTACCCCGAGCCGGTAATCGAAACGGTGGCCGCCATCGATTTCGCTATGGTTGAGGGACGAGAATTCGCGTCCAATCCGGAAGAGTGGGGCTCCCTGTTCGCGCGCGGCTTGTTCCAGAACCGGCATGACCTCAGGGTCCTGGAATGATGTCACCAGCGGCACCGCCGGCTTCACGATTCCGGCCTTTTCGCGGGCAATTGCGGAGGCTGTTGCGCCAAGCAGCGAGGTATGATCCATGGAAATTTCGGTAATGACGGCCACAAGGGGCTCGATGACGTTAGTGGAATCAAGACGGCCTCCGAGTCCCACCTCGATGACCGCCGCGTCGACACGGGAGTCATGAAAATGCCTGAAGGCGCACACGGTCAGAACGTCGAAATAGGTGGGCGTGAGCGAAGTGTCCGATTCGATCAGGCGGTTAATGTCGTCAACGTATGCTTCCAGTCTGGCATCACCGATGCGGGTCGGGCCCACCGTGATTCTTTCATTGACCGTAAGAAGATGGGGTGATGTGTAGAGGCCGGTCGCGTAGCCGGCGCGGTCCAGGATCGAATGCAGCATGTGGGCCACGGACCCCTTGCCGTTTGTTCCGCCGACATGGAATGTTTTGATATGACGATGCGGGTTGCCGAAACGTTCGAGAAGGAGCAGTGCGTGGCGGGGTGAATAATCGAGATATGTTGCCCGGCTCTCATTGTTAATAAAACGGGCGAGCTTCTTTGAAATCATGGTGGTGTCCGTAGCGCTTCATTGACGGCGCGGAACATAGCCTCGACGGGGGCCTCCAGGCCGGTCCAGAGCTCGAATTGAAGGGCTCCCTGGTAGACGAGCATGTCGATGCCATGCACCGTGTGGGCCCTCCGCTTCGACGCCTCCAGGAGAAGCCGTGTGGTTCGTGGAACATACACGATATCGAACACGGTATGACGGGAAGATATCAGGTCGGGCGCGATGGGGATATTCTGGGCGTCGGCGGCCATTCCCACCGGCGTGGTGTTGATGATGAT
The DNA here is from genome assembly GCA_964554685.1 of uncultured Leptospirales bacterium. Classification (GTDB taxonomy): domain Bacteria; phylum Spirochaetota; class UBA4802; order UBA4802; family UBA5550; genus RBG-16-49-21. The sequence goes on from CAZKPR010000130.1 coordinate 7,775, forward strand.
GTCGATACCCTCCATTATGGCGGGGCCGATTTCCGGGATCCCGATCGCGCGGACTGCTGAAGAATCTCCCCCGAGATCTGATGAGAGGGCACGGGCCCTTTCAATGCTCCTGCCGGCAATGAGTACCGACGCGCGGTGCGACAGCAGGGAGAATCCGATGGAGCGCGCGGAACCCCCGTTTCCGATTATGAGACACGATGCGCCCTCAATGTCAACGCCGCTTTCAACGAGGGCGCGTACGGCACCACGGCCGTCGGTATTGTGCCCGACTATCCTGCCGCCCAGGTTGTGCAGCGTGTTCACGGACCCGATTTCAGCGGCATGACGGTCGATATCGTCAAGGCATGGGAGGACATCGATCTTGAAGGGGATCGTAACACTGGCTCCCGGTATTCCCAGCGACTTCATTGATTCAACGGCACCACGGATGGAATCGGGCTCGAAAGCGAGATACGCGGCGTCTATGCCGGATTCACGGAACGCCGCGTTATGCATGACCGGCGAAAGTGAATGCCTGACCGGCATGCCGAACACTGCATAGAGTTGTGTGTGTGAATCGATTGCCATAGGATTGACAAGGCTATCCGGCACTCGGGGCAATTTGTCAATGATTTTTACCTTTTCACGGGGAAATGGCAGGTCAGGGTATGACGTTCAGGGCGACGGCAATGAGTATCATGGCGACGAGGTTGAGGTCCGTGAGGACTTCGTACTTGAGGGATATGAGGTAATTGCGCTTCTCGATGATGCGTATCAGGACAAGATAGTAGGCGACATTCAGACACAGGAACAGGTACGGCCACATGGCAAGGCTTACGGTCATCAAGGTGAAGACCGCCACGCATAGTAAAGACGCGAACCCGGTGAGCAGCCTGAACCGCCTGGTGCCGATGAGAAGGGGAAGCGACTCCCTGCCAATGATGAGATCGCCCTGGAAGGCGATAAGGTCGAGTATGGTGCTGCGAAGAAAAACGAGAAGAAAAACAAAGGAGGATAGTGATACCAGTGCGGCTGGTTTCATGGAAAGTGCCATCATGGGCACGAATATCGTGATGATGCACCATCCAAGTGAGGTGATTATTTTCGAGCTGTAGAGGATTTTCAGCGGCCCGAACCGGACCTTCTTTACCATGGATTTTACGAAAGAACTGGAGTAGATAATCCCAAGGAACGAGGCCCCGCCGACTATGGCGGCTGTTTCCGGGTTGAAGCGAAAGGCGAGGATGAGCGATACGGCGAGGGACACCGTGGAAAGTGCCAGGATGGGAGTGCCGAATCTTCTGTATATCCTGTACTTGAACGGATTGCTGAGCTTGAGCACCTTTTTTTCAAGAATGTTGTTGATCGAATACATGGAGAATATGTACAGGAACGAAATGAGTGGAAGCGTGTAATCTACGGGAATGCCGGAGTATGAGAGGGTCACCAGGGTCATGAAAAAAGCCGCCACCGAAGCGAGAAGGTTCGACCTCACGGCAAACTCGGTAATTGAAAAGGACACCCTTGTGAAGATGTTCTGCACGCTGAATTGTATGGAGTAGAGCCGGTCCAGCACGTTGTTTATTATCCATCCCGGCGTCGATGTGCCCGCGGTAACAAGAACATGCCGCGAGCCCCTGAATCCGTCCTTGGAAAGTTCATGCTCGGTTTCGACGTGGAAGGTGCGGATGCCGCGGTCGATGCCGATTCTTGCCAGGCGCTTCGTGTTCGCTGAATTTTTACCACCCACTACGACCAGTGTGTCGATTCCGCCGTCGAGGCCCTGTGTGACCTCGTCCTGCCTGAGGCGCGTGGCGTCGCATATGGTGTCGACGACAGTGGTGCCCGGATGGGTGGAGATCATGTGATCGGCGATGGCAACGAAGAGATCACGATCAAAGGTGGTTTGCGAAACGACCAGGTATGATTCCGCACAGGGAATGGTCGCGAGATCCGTCGGATCGGAGACGACGGTTGCGCCGTGAAGGGCATAGCTGATGAGGCCCCGAACTTCCGCATGGTCCCTGTCACCGGTTATGACCGTGTGGGCGCCTTTCGCAGAATACTTTTTAATAATCGATTGAACCTTCGCCACCCTCGGGCACGTTAGGTTGATTACCCTTCCGGACCTCTGTTGAAGGAGCAGCCGTTCCTCGTTTGGGATGCCATGCGTCCGAATGGCGATCGTCTTGTCATCGATGTCTTCGGTTGAGTGAAGCGTCCGCAGGCCCCTGTAGCTGAGAGCGTCCATGGTCTGGGGGTTGTGAATGAGGGGACCGAACACGAAGAGCTCACCGGTACCGGGTGCATTCAACTCGCGGACGATTCTGAGCACCGCATTGCGAACGCCCATGCAGAAGCCGGAATGCCGTGCCAGTGTGATCTTCATGAGGATGTGCCTACGGGACGGGTAGAATCTGGTCGATGGGGTTGTCCCCCGAGGGGGGTTCCCCGGCTTCTACACGGCCCATGTCGAGGCGGGGATTCAGGAGCGGGCCCTTGAGGGGAAGGACGATCTGGTTGCTGCTGTTGGTGAACTGGGCAAGAAAATCCCGGTAATCGGTCAGGGCGGCGGATTCTGGATTAAGGGTGATGACGACGTCAATGCGCGAGTTAAGGAAATTCTTCGCGATGGTGATGGAACCGGCAATGGACCCGTTCAGGTCATTGCCGAAAAGTCGAATACTCTTCAGGCGTATTGTCCTTCCGGATATCTCGGACTCGATTTTCATGGATTTTATCATCATTGGCGGGAGCGTCAGCGGAAGCCCCCCCATGCTGTCGAGCTTGAGATCGCCGAGCTTGATGACGGCGTTGTCAACAATTGCGGTGACGGTTCCGCTTCTCGGTAAATCGGAAAAGGTCTTGAATTCAAGGAACACGTTGCCGTTGCAATTGAGATTGACCTGCGATGTGTCTGAAGTGTACCTGAATCCGGTGAGCTGCACCGTTCCCTTGATGTCCCTGGTGAAAAGGATCCGAAAGAGGGAAAGGTCAATTTCTGAATTGCGCACTGAAATCTCGCTGCCCGTGCGCAGAAGGAGGTAGAGATCGCCGATGGTGATCGTGTCGAAAAGACCCGCGGATATTTCATTGGCATGGGCTGTCTTCATCACCGTCTTTTCCATGGCGGCGAGCCTGTTTCGTATAAGCATGTCATAGGGGAACGTGACCACGATGAATACCAGTGTCATGAAAAGCGAAAGAGCGATATAGGTTTTGGCGTAAGGGAGCTTCACCGCTTCTTTGACCCTGCTCCACAGAAGAGAAAAGTTAAAGAAGGATTTAAGATTTGCAAGGATAAGATTTTTTATTCCTGCTATGTCCATCGACCCCTCGCGATTATTGCGATGTGACGCTGTTGAAGGTTATCGTCGCGTCATAGGTGTTCCTGCCCTTGACGGTCTGGTTTATGCGAAGATAACTGATTCTTACGAGCATGCCGGAGTTTTCCATCTTGTATATGAAATTCAACAAAGAGTTGATGTCTACTCCCTCGAAGCGCACGTCCGCCGAAATTTTTTTGTATTTTC
>CAZKPR010000131.1:0-9652 GCA_964554685.1 uncultured Leptospirales bacterium
ATAATTGAATCATTCCCGAATAATGACCGAGTCAGGCGGGTGGCAATGAATGTAAAACCCCTTCCCTTTACGAGGGAACAGATCGAATCCATCATCGCGGACCATCCGACCCCCTTTCACCTCTACGACGAGAGGGGAATCCGCGAGAATGCCAGGAGCCTCAACCGCGCCTTTTCATGGGCCCCCGGCTTCAAGGAGTACTTCGCGGTCAAGGCATGCCCGAATCCCTTCATCATGGCGATACTGAAGGACGAGGGGTTCGGCTCCGATTGCAGTTCCATGGCGGAGCTTGTCCTTTCCGAGAGGGTGGGCATCACGGGGGAGGAGGTTTTTTTCAGCTCGAACGACACCCCCGCCGCGGAATACGTCAAAGCGCGCGAGATCGGGGCGGTCATTAACCTCGATGATATCAGCCATATACCCTACCTGGAGCGCCACGCGGGACTTCCGGAGATCATCTCGTTTCGCTATAATCCGGGACCCCTCCGGGGGGGGAACGCCATTATCGGGACCCCCGAGGAGGCTAAATACGGCTTCACCCGCGAACAGCTCTTCGAGGGATATCGCGTTGTGAGGGAGAAGGGAGTCGCGCGGTTCGGCCTTCATACCATGGTGGCTTCGAACGAGTTGAACCCGGACTATTTCGTCGACACGGCGGAGATGCTTTTCGACCTCGCCGCCGACATTCACCGGGAACTCGATATCCGCTTCGAGTTCATCAACCTCGGAGGCGGATTCGGCATTCCTTATCGGCCCGAGGACCGGGCCATCGACATGGAGTACGTTGCGTCGAAGATCCGGGGTCTCTACGATGACCGGATACGAAAGGCCGGACTCCACCCCCTCAGGGTGCTCATGGAAAGCGGGAGGATGATTACGGGTCCCTACGGGTTTCTCGTCACGCGGGTCCTCCACAGGAAGCATACGTACAAATCCTACCTGGGACTTGACGCCTCCATGGCGAACCTGATGCGCCCGGCGATCTACGGCGCGTACCATCACATCACCGTCCTCGGCAGGGAGGACCGGCCCCTGGATCACCTCTACGACGTCACGGGCTCCCTCTGCGAGAACAACGACAAGTTCGCCATCGACCGTCTCATGCCGGAAACCGCCGTGGGAGACATCCTCGTCATCCACGACACGGGGGCCCACGGGCACGCGATGGGTTTCAACTACAATGGAAAGCTACGCTCGGCCGAACTCCTACTGAGGGAAGACGGTTCGGTCGAGATGATACGGCGGGCGGAAACCCTGGACGACTACTTCGCCACTCTTGACTTCTCCCGACTCGAAGGATTCGCGCGCCGCACGGTTTAATCGGAGTTCAGAAAATCATCATACCTGTTTTTCTGCGTCACCTGGAGGTACTCCCGTATCTTGTCCCTGATCGACTCGGGGAGCTTTATGCCGATCGACTTCAGCCGGGACTCGTATTTGTCGAAGGACCGCATGTGCTGCGACGTCGTCGCGAAGATGCGGAAATATGACCGGATGCTTCCTTCCATCTCGCGCCTGAATTCAATGTCCTCGTTCAGTATGTCCTCTATCGGGGCGATGGCCTTGTAGTTCACCGGGCGGCAGATGGAGCGGTAGGCGACGAACCGCTGGGTCACCTCGCACTCGTAGTTCTTTGTTATGATGCTCTGCTCGACCACGTTCAGGTCGATGCAGTCGATGATCTCGAAGTGGTACTTGTCGCCGATAATGGTGTCGATCAGGGCCCTCGCGCTCTTGTAGTAATCGCACTGTTCCATCATGTCGCGGCAGTTCCGGCCGCATCGAAGGTAGAGCACCACGTCGATGTCGGAGCTTTCCTGGGAGAGACCCATGTTGACAGACCCCACGATGTCCATGGCGATATCGTCGAACTTTCCCTTGAGGAGCTCAATTGCATTGTCGAGCTCATCGAGCCTCTCTTCCGTCTCCTGGGTGCGGAAAAGACGGAAGAAATTCTTGATTTCCTTGAAGAGCTCGATTTCCGGGATGTGGGAATAACGCTGTACCATGGTGTCGTAATTGCGCCCGAGGCGACGCGCCTCGTACCGTTCCAGGTCGATAATGTCCTCGCGCCAGCGCCCGTCTTCCTGGCGGTATTCAGCTATCTCGTGAATGCGGTCATCCACGAGCTTTTTAAGGGTGATCCGCCCGAGGGCGGTATCTTCGAAGTCCACCTGGAAGAAGAACCCGCCCTCCGACACCTCGCCCTGTATCGTCGTCGCGTCGCCGAAGTTCGAGGGGTTCAGGTACACGCATCCCTCGACGGCCTTGAATCCCCAGTCGTTGTGGATATGACCCGTGAGGCAGAGCTTGACCGGGTTGTTCTCGCAGTAGGACCTGAGGGCGGGGGAGCCGGAGGGACCAATTCGGGCTATCCGGTCATGGATGCCGTGGGCCGGCTGGTGGGTCGCGATGATGTCCGGTTTGACCGCCTTGAAGAAGGTGTACATTTCGTTGTTGTGGTCGCTGATGCCGATACCGACGTTGTATTTCACGATATAGCGCTCCGGTATGCCCGCCGTCCATACGTCGGCCCCGCCGTATCCCGCGATCTTAAGGCCCCCGATAGTATGCCAGTGCATGTGGAGGTCCCTCTCGTGCATTGACGTATACTTCAGGTCCATGTCGTAGTTTCCCGGGATCGCGAAGACCGAGGCCTTTGACTTGAAGGATATCATGTTCTCCAGCACCTTGTACTTCTGCTGCATGACCCTGCGGGCGCGGACGGTAAGTTCCTGGTAGTCGCTTCCCTTCTCGATGATTTCCTCGGGCACGTTGGGAAAGTCGAGGAGGTTGTCCACGAAATCCTCGAGCAGCATCTCCTCCTTGTTCATTTTTTTCCTGAGGCTGTGGAGGAAGGTCTGGAGATCATGGTAGTGTATGGCGGTGTTGATGCTGTAGAAGGGTATATCGATGAGGTCGCCGCCAATGATGTATATGTCGGCAACGGTCTCGTAGAGCAGGGCCGCCGTCTGGCTGAATGAGCCGTGTATGTCAGTAAGGAAGATGATTTTCATGCATGCGCCCGGGGTCCGGAAATAGTGCGGATTATTGTAAGCACGGCCCCGTTTACCATCATACCTGCAACAGTGGAAAACGGCAACATTTCTTTCATTTTTCGCTGAAAACTTGATTTCAGGGATAAAGCGACCCCGGATGTGCGCCATTCGATACGGGCAACCGAAAACGTAATGATCAATTACAATTCGAATTACTTTTGATTGGAAAACGAGGGATATAGTATGCTATTTTTTTACACTTGTATAAAAGCAAACCATCCAGACGGCCTCTTTCCATGAGGATGCGGGGATATGATGGGAAACGGGGATTGCAGGGGTGGTGATGGTGCATGCGGCATAGTCATAGTACAGTAAAAAAATCAATGACGAGAGGGGGAATAATCGGATGAAGAGGGTGGAAAGATTTCTCGGATTATTTCTGACGATAACATCATTGGCGCTTGTGAGCAGTTGCCGAATGGGTGAAACAGGCGCGTTCTTTATCCCCAATATGTCATACAGCAGCAGGATTTCCAATGCGAACCTCAAGCTGCTGGAAGTCACCACGCACGAGGGAACGACGGGCACCATGACAGCGGTTGCTCTGGCACCGGATTTTGATCCCTCGACCAGCACCTACAATGTCGCGATTGAAGCTCTGGTGACCGACGTGACCGTCGTCGCGATTGCTGAGGACAGGGATTCGACGGTCCAGATCGATACGAGGGAGTGCAATTCAAGATCTATCACTGTCAGCGAGGACAGCAGGGATATTCAAATAACCGTCACGGCTCCTGATACGGTTACACAGACGAACTACACGATAGTGCTCACACGCAGTTACGGCATCGACGAAAACCGCCTTTTAAACTGCGAGGTGTTTTCCGACACGAACTCCGCGATAGGTATGTCTCCCGCATTCGAACCGGATTCGAACACCTACCAGCTCCGGGTTGCATGGAACAGTTATTATATTAAAGTCAAACCGATTCTTATCAGCAGATACTCAAGCCTCAGGCTGGACGGATCGACCGTCGTTTCGGGAGAAAAGGAACTGGTCATCCTTGATGATATCGCGATCGGCAATACCAGCGACACCCAGGATGTTGAGATAACGGTAAAATCGAGTACCGGGGTGGAGAATACCTACACCATCACTGTGTCGCGCCTGGCTCCTGCCGCGGTCACCGGCGACAACCCGTACCTTTCCTCGATCAGGGTGACCATGGGCAACAACGACTCGGTCCGCCAGATATACCAGGACCAGGACGGGAATTTCTTCCCGGACAATACCGACTCGTTCAACAAGAACGTGGGCGGGTACTCATGCGTGGTCTTCGGATACAGCACCGTTACGGTTACCCTCGAGCCCTATGATCCCGGTATATCGAGCCTGGTCGTGAACGGCACCGAGCGGGTGGGCGAGATGGTGAGCGGCAAGCTGACCGTCGAACAGTCCTGGGGCACGGGTGATTATTCAATCAAGACGATCACGGTTCACGTGGTTTCCAATGACACGAGCGAAGAAATGGACTACACTCTCAGGCTTCGTCTTTTAAACGTGTACGAGGTGTACTACGGAATATACGGACCGGTGTCACGACGGAACAAATCTTCGTGGGGCGCGGCGGGCATGCCCAACTGGACCAAGGTTTTCAACGGTTCCATCAGCGGGCAGATGGAATGGAAGATCACATGGGTCCAGACATTGAGCACCGCGCGCAATCAGATGACCTACACGAATTACAACAACGGAGACTGGGATCAGCCCTTTGTCGGAGACAACGGCGGTTTCGCCCTGAACGGCGTCATGAGCGTTATCGTGAACACCTCAGGTACCGGTCAGGGCCCGCAGACAGGCGACATTCCCATGACGACCCCGGAGGGGGACCTGGTGGCGATGATGCATGTCAATCTCAAGATCGTGAATAAGGACGCGGTGGGAAATGATCCCGCGTCATATACCGACGTGGATTACCTGGACCAAACGGGTGTGCGGCTCTATTACCAGGCGAATCCTTCACTCCGGGACAACCTGGGCCCGGACTACTGGGATCCGGATGTACCCTGGACCGCCGATGATTTCTGGCATCCGTGATGCGCGGATCACGCGTTCTGCGCATGTGTGACTACAACAGGCACGAAAGGAGATGACCATGAAAAAAACTGCGAGCACCGTCGCTTCCATTCTTCTCGCCGCGTTTGTCGCCAGCGGGTGCGAACTTGATGACGGGGGAGGACTCAGGATTATACCATCGGGGGATGTCGAAAGGGTGGAAGGCGAGGAGGCGACCCTGATGAGCCTTTCGGTTGAGGACTTCTCCATTTCGCCGGCCTTCGATGCCGAAACGCTCGAGTATACTCTTGTCGTTTCAAAGGCGACCACGCCTTCACTCGTGGTGAGGGCGATCGGCCCTGAGGGCGCCACGGTGACCGTCGCGATCAACGGCGGGAGTGCCGTGCCTGTCACGGAGCCGGGCTACAGCGCCGCTGTCGCGCTCGATGATGGGTTAGACGTGAACGACATAGTCGCGTCAGTTACCTCCGAGAACACCCTGAGCACGACCGAATACCATATCCGTGTCTATTACCTGGGAACCAGCGCGAGCCTCTCCGGCCTCGCGGTCACCCTTACCAACGGATCGTCGGGGGCGATATCAAGTGATGTCGATCCCGTTTTCGATCCCGCTCATCTTGCCTATGGTGTCGGCATATCCTACGCGACCACGTCGATCGATATTACCGTGTCCATGCCCGAAGGGTCAGGGATGACCGCCACGGTTGACGGCTGGACCGCACTGTCCGGATCGTCCGTGCCGATCACGAGCCTCCCCGCAGCCGGCGGATCACGTGATATCACCATTACCGTGACGTCGCAGGACAAGGGCACGACGAGGGACTACACGCTGACCATCACCAAGGGGGCCGCGCCGTCGACTGAAAACAGGCTGAAATATCTCGCTCGGGGCCTTAAGGTTCTGGGAGTATGGTATAACAGGACTATTTCACCGGATCCATCCGAGGCAAATCTTGCGATCTCCTGGTTGTATGAATCAAGCGATGGAGGCTGGATTTTTTCAACGATTTCCGATTACCGTGTGGACCTGCGGCCACTGGATGCCTCAATACAGGGGATAACGGTAAATGGAAACACCTGCACTATAACGCAGGTCGATGGTATCAACACGTATCGCTGCACACTGTCGCGAAGCTCTTTCTCGGGATACAATATTGTTCTGCCAATCGTCGTAACGGCTGAAAGCGGGGATACGAGAACGTACACACTCACGATTAAGGATTGAGGATGTAGGCCGATCGTGGTCAGGTGTTTCTGCGGCCCCGCCTCCTCATGGGGCGGGGCCGAGTCGTACATGGTGGTCATAATGTCAGAAATTAATACCAACACGCATGAAGAGGAATGATGAAAAAGAAATCCACCCTATCCGCCATTGCAGTTCTCATGTTTGGGATCATCTCGAGCGATGCGTTCGCCTCGCGCCTCAATCAGGAGGACGGCATCCTGCCTAACCACAGCGCCGATTACGTGAGGACCCTCAATCGGAACGCTTCCACTGATGCCGACGCCGCGTTCTACAATCCAGCGGGACTCGCTTATCTTGATCATGATGGCCTCACTGTCTCTTTCAGTTCCCAGACGTTTTACGTGAAGCGGCTGCACACCATGGATTACTACGGCATCATGTTCGAAGGGCAGCCGCTTCTTCCCACGTCGAATTTCCTGAATCCCGCAAGCGGGAAACCTGATGAATACACCGCGGAGACCCTGGCGCCGGTTCTTCCCGGTTTCGATATAATCTGGAAGGACGATATCTGGGCCGTGTATCTTGATATCGGCGTGATGCAGGCGGCACCGGGCATGACCTTCCCCAAGGGTCTCGCGGTGCTGGACTGGGGAATGCTCGCCCCTTTCGAAACCACCTACGCCGCCACGGGAGGCGTTTCAAATAACGTGATGGGACTGTGGCGTGACGCCAGGGCGGTCAGGACCGAATACTATATTGGCGGAACCGTGGGCGGGGTGTACCGGTTCGTTGACTGGGCGTCTGCGGCCCTGGGAATACGCTATATCTATGCCACGGGCAACCAGAACATTACGGTCAAATACACGGGTGTTGCCACGGAAACGCCGGGAGGATACGATGTCAGTTACACCAAGCCATGGCTCATCGACGTTGACGTCAAGGGGCACGGCGCCGGCATCATCGTCGGATTTCATTTCAAGCCGGTCAAGATTCTCGACATCGGCATTCGATATGAATACTATCCGCCCATGACGCTGAAGAAAAAAACCAATAAATTTTTCGTTCCGGGCGTGGTCGCGTCATCGGGCAACCTGAATATTTTTCTGGATGGCATCCAGCCATTGCTGTATGAAGCACTGTATGATTCCGCGGGGTTTGATATCGCAAAGATGACACCCGAGAATCTCATGAAGTTTAAGAAGGAAGTGAAGCCTGAATTGAAGGTGACCAATCCACATACCGCATCGCTGGGCGTATCAGAGGATATCAGGAAGGGGATACGTGCAGAGGTTTAAGGGGAAATACAACTCCGGCAGGTCCGGGACCTCGACGGAAGGGAAAAAATGTTCCGGCCCCTGGGGTATCGTTTCGGAGGATGCCTGGAGTGGACATTCCTGCCGGGCGCTGCCGTGAGCGCCGGGTATTGTTACAACGATTTCGGTGTAAAAAGTTCCATGCGCAATGAGGTCGATCCCATGCTTACGAGTCACAGCGTGGGAGGCGGATTTGCCTTCGGAGTGCGCGAATGGCTTGATATCACCGTCGGCGCGATGTACATGATCTATATGCCCGAGCGGGTGTACGTCACGGATTACACCAATGTCAGTGGCGCCACCTACCATGCCATCTCGAAAAGCTTTGACGAAAAGAGACTCAGCGTGGCGATCGGCGTGACGGTTCGCCTCTTCGGATCTTCGAACGAAGGGGCAACAAACATCAGGCTTCGTCGGGAACCGGAATGACCGCTTGCAAAAGTAGTTGCGTTCCGTGGCTGGTCTTTCAACCGGATTGGGGGTGATTGCGTATTCCCTGAAGCGTAAGCCCGGTATGCCTGAGGGGCTTCATAGTCGTGTTGATCCACTGGGTTGGTCACTACCTGCAATGATTTCATGAATATTTTAATGTTTTTTTCTTGACGCAGCGGCGCCATTATATTACTATATCAACATATAGTAATATAATGGAAACGGTAGTCTACTACAAGGCCCTGGCAGACGAAACACGTTTGCGGCTGCTGAATCTTCTTCACCGTTATGAGCTGAACGTAAATGAAATTGTTTCAGCCATGGGGATGAAGCAGTCGAGAATATCGCGGCACCTGAAAATCTTGACCGATTGCGGACTCCTCAAATCACGCCGGGACGGCCTCTGGGCATTCTACAGCGCGAGCAGGGAAGGAAGAGGAGGGCGGTTTAACGAGCTTTTCAGGATTTTTCTCAACGACGACCCTGAACTCGTGGCGGACTATGAGGTGATGAAAGACGTCATCGAGGAAGGGATGAAGGAGAAGACAAGATTTTTCGATTCCATTGCCTCGGATTGGGATGATATAAAGCACGGGATATTTGGCGAGTTAGATATTTCAGGGGAGATAGCGGCAATGGTTCCTCACTGTGCCGTTGCGGCGGATCTTGGTTGCGGCACCGGCGCATTGCTGCCCGCAATCAGGAAAAAGGCACGGAGTGTCATCGGTGTTGACAAATCTCCGAAGATGCTGGAGGAGGCGGCGCACCGCCTGGCTCAGAATGGAAAGGGCATAGAACTGCGGATAGGCGAGATCGAGCACCTGCCCATGAGGGACAACGAGGTGGATGCCGCGGTAATCAATATGGTGCTCCATCACCTTCCCTCGCCCGATGCGGGAATCCATGAAGCGGCACGGGTGCTTCGAAAAGGAGGCGCTCTGGTGATTGTCGATCTCGAAAAGCACCAGAACGAGGAGATGCGTAGAAGGTATGATCACCGCTGGCTCGGGTTCACAAGAAAAAACATGGAACGATGGCTATCTGCCGGCGGTTTTTCGGTACAGAGTTTTAAACAGTATAATATGGAAAACGGGCTGAAAATCGATATTTACCTTTCAACCAGGAAATAATCGAGGACTGCTGAAAACATTTAAGGAGAAGATTGATGAATGCTGTAACAAAAAAGGGTATCATGACAGTTGAGCCGGAACTGCCTTACAAGATTGCCGACCCGACCCTGGCTGACTGGGGAAGAAAGGAGATACGGCTTGCTGAAGACGAGATGCCCGGCCTTATGGCGGTAAGGAGGAAGTATGGTCCTGAAAAGCCCCTCAAGGGCCTGAAGGTTATGGGAAGTCTCCACATGACAATACAGACCGCAGTGCTGATCGAAACCCTCATGGAACTGGGGGCGGATGTGAGGTGGGCTTCCTGCAATATCTTTTCAACGCAGGACCACGCCGCGGCAGCCATAGCCGCGGCGGGGAAGGCCGCCGTCTTTGCCTGGAAAGGTGAGACCCTTGAGGAGTACTGGTGGTGCACCGAACAGGCGCTCACCTGGCCGGATGGTTCAGGACCGAATCTCATCGTTGATGACGGTGGCGACGCCACGCTTTTCGTTCACTGGGGCGTGAAGGGCGAAAAG
>CAZKPR010000131.1:9662-11228 GCA_964554685.1 uncultured Leptospirales bacterium
GGAAAGCGTAAAGATGAATCCGGGGAAGTGGACGGCGATCGCGAAGGAAATGCGAGGCGTATCCGAGGAGACTACCACGGGCGTGAATCGGCTCTACCAGATGGCGCGAAACAACGAGCTTCTTTTCCCGGCCATTAACGTGAATGACTCCGTCACCAAGTCAAAGTTCGACAATCTATACGGATGCAGGGAGTCCCTCGCGGATGGCATCAAGCGCGCAACGGATATAATGGTTGCGGGCAAGATCGTAGTAGTCTGCGGCTACGGTGACGTGGGGAAGGGATGCGCCCAATCAATGCGCGGTTTCGGTGCACGGGTTATCGTGACCGAGATTGATCCGATCTGCGCCCTCCAGGCGGCAATGGAGGGATATGAAGTTACCCTCCTGGAGGATGTGGTCGCCGAGGCGGATATTTTTGTCACGGCAAGCGGGAACCTTGACGTGATAACGGGAGCGCACATGGAGCGGATGAAGGAGGGTGCAATCGTGTGCAATATCGGACATTTCGACAATGAAATCGCCATGCACTACCTAGAGGACAATCCGGATTGCAAGAAGGAGACCATCAAGCCCCAGGTTGATAAATGGACGTTAAAGTCAGGGCGCTGGATCATCATTCTCGCGGAAGGGCGCCTGGTCAATCTCGGATGCGCCACGGGACATCCCAGCTTTGTCATGAGCAATAGTTTTACCAATCAGACCCTTGCTCAAATTGAGCTTGCTACAAAACCCCATGAGAAGAAGGTTTATACGCTCTCGAAAAAACTGGATGAAGAGGTGGCACGATTGCACCTTGCCAAATTGGGCGTCAAGCTGACCAAGATGACCAAGGAGCAGGCGTATTATTTTGTTTAATCTAACAATGGCCCAAACAAACTTTCCCCAAACCGATATAAAACCTTATTAAGGGGTGTGATTGTTATCGCGCCCCGTCATGAGCTGTTGTTGATCATGGCGTGAAATGCTGCACTGTGTACCGGTGCCCCCCATATGTGCATCCAGCATGTTGCTCCATCTATAAAGATTTTTGAAAAAGTATATGCATTGATGCGATTGTTATCATCTGTCCGAGAATTTCTATTCAGAATATCATTCAGGTATTTATCTGCTGAAAGCGATATTAAAAAAGAAACCGACCTCTTATGCACTCTTCTTAAATCGAGGATAAACTCATATTCAGCGGGAGAGAGCCGAATATGAATTCTCGTACATTTACGTTCTTTTTGTCGCGGTTGATATCTGATTCTTATCCAGGCTCTACCAAGTTCAGCGTTATGAATGGAATTCTTTTTTAATAATATTATTATTAAAGAAGTTACTGGCATGCCTGTGGCGCGAGAGATACCATTGAGCCTGTTACACAGAGAATCTTGTAGATAAATCGTGGTGTAGATCATCTTTTTCTGTCCCTTCCCCAGCTTTGATTAATATTCAGAAACGAATAGTGGGAAAAAAAATAAATTATTGACAATTTTCCCGGGATTATTATAATCCGTCCATCCGGTATTTAATCCGAACAGACGGAATATTGGACATTGTCCAATATTCTCAAGGCTAGAGTATGT
>CAZKPR010000132.1:0-9135 GCA_964554685.1 uncultured Leptospirales bacterium
TATTGGGATGTAATGTCATGTTTATTGCCGTCATCCTCCCTTCCGGGCGAGGGTGAATTGTATGGATATGCTATAACGGAAAAACAATGAAGGAGTGAAATCCAATGGGTAAAGAAAAATTTCAAAGGACCAAACCGCATGTTAACGTCGGCACCATCGGTCATATTGACCATGGCAAGACGACCCTGACATCGGCCATTACGAAGTGCCTCCATATAAAATATGGCTTCGGGAAGCCGGTCAACTTTGAAGAGATCGACAATGCGCCGGAAGAGAAGGCCCGTGGTATAACGATCGCCACGTCTCACCAGGAGTATGAAACCCCCAACAGGCACTATGCCCATGTGGATTGCCCCGGACACGCCGACTACATCAAGAACATGATCACCGGCGCCGCCCAGATGGATGCGGCGATCCTGGTCGTTGCTGCGGGCGACGGCGCCATGCCCCAGACCAAGGAGCACGTGCTCCTGGCGCACCAGGTGAACGTGCCCAACATGCTGGTGTTCCTCAACAAGGTCGACATGCTCGATCCCTCTGACCGCAGCGAGATGATCGAACTGGTTGAAATGGAGATTCGCGAGCTCCTCAACAAGTACGAGTTTCCTGGTGACGAGGTTCCGATCATCCCCGGTTCTGCACTCAAGGCCCTCGAGGAGGCCGATGCGAAAAATGTCGACGGCGAATGGTTTAATACCGTCATCAAGCTGACCGAGGCCCTCGACTCCTACATTCCCGAGCCGGTCCGCGCCACGGACAAGCCCTTCCTGATGCCGATCGAAGACGTGTTCTCGATCACGGGCCGGGGCACCGTCGTTACCGGCCGTATCGAGCGGGGGATCGTGAAAACCGGCGACGAGATCGAAATCATCGGGTTCACTGAAACGAAGAAAACCGTCTGCACCGGTGTGGAGATGTTCAGGAAGATCCTCGACGAAGGCGTCGCCGGCGACAACGTCGGATGCCTTCTCCGCGGCACGGGCAAGGACGAAGTCATGAGGGGCCAGGTGCTCGCCAAGCCGGGTTCAATCAAGCCCCACAAGAAGTTCGAGGGTAAAGTATACGTACTCAAGAAGGAGGAGGGCGGCCGTCACACCCCCTTCTTCGGCAACTACCGTCCCCAGTTCTATTTCAGAACGACGGACGTGACGGGTATCATCACCCTTCCCTCGGGAGTGGAGATGGTCATGCCCGGGGATGACATCGACATGACGGTCGAGCTGATCACACCGGTGGCAATGGAAGAGGAGCTGAGGTTCGCGATCCGCGAAGGCGGGCGCACCGTCGGGGCCGGGGTCGTTATAAAGGTTCTCGAGTAATTTTCTCCTTTCCAGAATTGGAATGAGCGAATTGTGGTCAGACCATCATGATGATGGTCTGACCTATGTATTTCGACGATAAAAAATATTTCAGGTACGAGAAGTGGCAAAGCCTACTGGACAACGAATCAGGGTAAAGTTAAGGTCCTTTGACGCGAAGTTGCTGGACCAGTCAGCAGAAAAAATCGTCGCAACGACAAACAGGAGCGGCGCAAAAGTCGCCGGGCCGGTTCCGTTGCCCACGAAAATTGAGAAGTTCTGCGTTCTCAAGTCGCCCCACGTGAACAAGAAATCGCGGGAGCAGTTTGAGATACGGACGCACAAGCGCTTGATTGACATCATTGATCCGAATTCAGATACCGTCGAGGCACTGATGAAGCTGGAACTGCCCGCCGGTGTTTCGGTCGATATTAAATCCTGATCTTGCCGACTTCTTGTTTTCAGTTATCCTTGGTCACCTGAGCACTAATTGATTATGAACAGGAATGAGTGATGAAAAAGGCGCTTATCGGCAAAAAAATTGGGATGACCCAGTTCATGCATGAAGACGGTACGGTTACCCCCGTTACCGTGTGCCAGCTCGGGCCCTGCGTGGTCGTGCAGAAGAAGAACGTCGAGAAGGACGGATATGCTGCCCTGAAGCTCGGTTTCGGCGAGGTGAAGGAAAGCCGGGTTACGAAGCCGATCGCCTCCGACCTGAAAAAGAAAGGGATAACCCCCCGAAGGATTTTCAGGGAGGTGGGCGTGTTCGATGAGGCACTTGATATCGGCAGCGTCGTGACATGCTCGATATTCAGCGAGAGCGACATGGTGAACGTCACCGGCACATCAAAGGGACGGGGATTCGCGGGTGTCGTGAAGCGTCACGGCTTCAAGGGAGGAAAGGAAACCCACGGGTCGACATTCCACAGGGCGCCCGGCGCGATCGGCGCCTGCGCCTACCCCAGCGAGGTGTGGCGCGGACAGAGGATGCCGGGAAGGCTCGGGGGCGATACCGTGACGGTGAAGAACCTGAAGATCGTCAAGGTCATGGAGGATAAGAATATCGTCCTCATTTCAGGCGCCGTGCCGGGAAGAAGAAACTCCCTGATCACCGTGAGCGAGCGATAGGCAGGCAAGGCATGAAAGTTGACAAGTATTCAATAGACGGCAAGGTTGTGGGGTCCGTTGATCTATCGGATTCCGTGTTCAGCGTCGAGGTGAACGATCTTCTCATATACGAACTCGTGAAGGCGGCCAACGCGAATCTCCGCCAGGGCACCCACAAAACCAAGGAACGCTCCGAGGTGAGGGGAGGCGGAAGCAAGCCGTGGCGTCAGAAGGGAACGGGCCGCGCCCGAAGCGGCTCCAGCCGCTCGCCCGTATGGAGAGGCGGCGGAACCATATTCGGCCCCAGGCCAAGGAGCTACCGGATAGATCTCCCGCGATCCCTTAAGCGATCCGCATACCGTTCCCTTTTTTCCCTTAAAGCGAAAGAAGGGAGCATAAAGGTGGTCGAGGATTTCACGGCGAGCGGAAAGACGAAGGATTTGGCCACGATAGGCCGGGCCCTCTCGGTCACGAAAGGTGTCCTGATATCTGACGGCGAGGATTCGCTGCTCAAGCGATCGATACGGAACATCCCCTGGCTCGGGTACAATAACGTGAACAGGATTTCGGGGCGGGACATCTTCTATTCCAGGGATCTCATCATCACCGAGAGCGCGGTGAAGCTCCTGAATGAACGATACGCGGAAGGTGACCGATCATGAATTCGAACGATATCATAATCCGGCCGGTGATCTCCGAAAAGACCACCGATCTCGCGGGAATCAACAAGTACGTGTTCCGCGTTTCGATGAAAGCCAACAAGCTCATGGTGGCCCACGCCATCAGGGAGCTTTTCGGGGTGAAGCCGGAAAAGATCAACATCATGAACGTCAGGGGGAAGAACCGGCGGCTCAGGTACAGGACCGGCAAGCGGAGCGCATGGAAGAAAGCGGTGGTGACGCTTAAGCCGGGTGAGAAGATCGAGCTCTTCGAGGCCAAGTAGGCGGGGGCCGCAGGGGAAACCAGCTAAAGGAAACGGACCATGGGACTCAAGAAATTCAAACCGCGGACACCGACGACGCGATACAAAACGGTTCTTGATTTCGGAGAACTCACCGAAGCAAGGCCCCATAAGCCCCTGACCAGCGGGAAAAAGCAGAACGCGGGGCGGGGTCACAAGGGCCAGATCTCCGTTCGCAGGCGGGGGGGCGGTCACAAGCGCCGCTACAGGGCGATCGATTTCAAGAGAAACAAGATCGGTATACCCGGACGGGTCGCGACCATTGAATACGATCCGAACCGGACGGCCAACATAGCCCTCATCAATTACGTGGATGGAGAGAAGCGTTATATTATCGCACCGGAGACCCTGAAGGTGGGCGACACGATCGTTTCGGGCGAGGAAGTCGAGATCAAGGCGGGGAACGCGATGCCTCTCAAGAACATTCCCCTCGGCACCTCCATTTACAACATCGAAATGACACGCGGCAAGGGCGGTCAACTTGCACGCTCCGCGGGCGCCGCAGCGGTGATCGCCGCAAAGGAGAGTTCCTATTGCCTCATCAAGCTGCCCTCGGGAGAGATTCGAAAGATCCACCAGGAATGCTACGCAACGATCGGCGAGGTGGGGAACAAGGACTACGGACTGGTGACAATCGGCAAGGCGGGACGGTCCCGCTGGTTGAACCGCCGTCCCAGGGTCCGGGGCGTTGCCATGAACCCCGTTGACCACCCGCTGGGCGGAGGAGAGGGCAAGTCCTCCGGGGGACGGCACCCCTGTTCACCGACAGGTATGCCGGCGAAGGGATTTAAAACCAGGAAGAAGCATAAAATCAGCGATAAATACATTGTCAATCGAAGGAAGAAGTGATGGCGCGATCAGTAAAAAAAGGCCCCTACGTCGACATCAAGCTTTTCAAGAAAATCGAGGAGATGAATTCCTCGAGTTCGAAAAAGGCCATTAAAACCTGGTCCAGGCGATCAACCATTTTTCCCGAGATGATTGGGCACACGCTCATGGTCCATAACGGCAAGAACTTCATACCCGTTTACGTAACCGAGAACATGATCGGCCATAAACTGGGGGAGTTCGCGCCCACGAGGACCTACCGGGGCCACAAAAGCAAAGATGATAAAGTTGCCAAGAGGAAGAAGTGATGGAAGCGTTAGCCTTTTCAAAGTTCAACCGGGTTTCCGCGTCAAAGGCAAGGCTCGTGGCCAATGAAGTCAGGGGCGAGGTGCTTCCCTATGCCATAGAGATATTGAAGGCGATGCCCCAGAAGTCGGCGCGCCTCATTTTGAAGGCCCTCTATTCCGCCGGGGCCAACGCGAAATACAAGAAGCCCGATATCATGGAGAAGGATCTTTACATAAAGAAGATAGTCGTCGATGAGGGGCCCACTATGAAGAGATTCAGGCCCCGGGCCCGTGGCAGGGCCAACAGGATAAAGAAGCGGACAAGCAATATCACGATCGTGCTGTCGGATGAAAATTAAACACGAGGGTAGCGTTCAATGGGTCAGAAGGTCAATCCAATAGGGCTCCGGGTGGGAATCAACAGGACGTGGGATTCCATCTGGTATGACGACAAGAGGAATTACGCGAGGAACCTCCACGAGGACCTTGCGATAAAAAAGTACATTGAAAAGGAAAAACGCTCCGCGGGAATATCCAGGGTTGCCATCGATCGTTTCCCCGACAGGGTCAATATCAATATTCATGCGTCGCGGCCCGGCGTACTGATCGGCAAGAAGGGTTCCGACATCGAGGCCCTCAAGGAAAAGTTGATGAAGATCGCCTCGAAGAATGTCTATATTAATATCATCGAGGTGAAGAAGCCGGAGAAGAACTCCGCGCTCATAGCCCAGCAGATCGCCCAGCAGATCGAGGGTCGTTTCCCCTACCGGAGGGCGGTGAAGCAGGCCATCACCAACGCGATGAGGAACGGCGCCCTTGGAATCAAGGTCATGTGTTCCGGACGGTTGAACAACGCGGAGATGGCGCGATGCGAATCGTACAAGGAAGGGCGGATACCCCTCCATACGCTGAGGGCGGACATCGATTACGGTTTTGCCGAGGCGCTGACCACGTTCGGGTTGATCGGCGTCAAGGTCTGGGTGTACAACGGCGATGTGCTTTCGAAGAGCCTGGAAGACGATGAGGACAAGTACACCGTGAAGCGGAAAACAAAGTGAGAAAGGAACTGCCGCCATGTTAATGCCGAAACGTCAAAAATACAGGAAGGTGCAGCGGGGGAACATGCGCGGGAAGGCGCACCGCGGGGCATCCATCTCCTTCGGTGAAATCGGCCTCAAATGCCTCGAGCCGGGTGAGATTACGGCCCGCCAGATAGAGGCCGCCCGGGTCGCCATCACCAGGAAGGTCAAGCGGGGCGGGAAGCTCTGGATCCGGATTTTTCCCGACAGACCCTTCACGAAGAAACCCGCCGAAACAAGGATGGGAAAGGGGAAGGGAAACCCCGAGGGTTACGTGGCGAGGATCAAGCCCGGGAAGATACTTTTTGAAATAGCCGGGGTTGAGGAAGAGCTTGCCAGGCAGGCCCTCATGAGCGCGGCATTCAAGCTTCCGCTGAAAACGAAGATTATCTCACTTAACGAGCAGATGACCCGAGGTTAGGACCGATGAAAGGGAAACTGGAAGAATTCACACCCGATGAGCTCGAAAGAAGCCTCGTCGAGTCGAAGGAAAACCTCCGTAAAGAGCGTTTCAAGGCCGTGACCAGCAAGGTGGAGAATCCGAAAAGGATAAGCCAGCTTAAGAAGCATATCGCACGCATACACACGCTCAAGCGCGAGTACGACCTGGGAATCAGGCAGAAGAAGAAGTAATCATCTCGAGGACACGAACGGGTTATGGTTAAAAAAAGAAAACAACTTGTGGGTAGGGTCGTAAGCAACAAGATGGACAAGACCATCGTCGTTGCGATCGAGAACCTGATCATGCATTCGCTTTACAAGAAAGCGGTCAGGAGAACCAAGAGAATAAAGAGCCATGACGAAAAGAATGAATGCGCCGTGGGCGATCTGGTTATGGTTGAAGAGACCCGGCCGCTGTCCAGGGAAAAGAGATACCGTCTGGTCAAGATCGTCGAGAAAGTAAAGTAGGTGAAGCGAGATGATTCAGGTTGAGACAATGCTGGGCGTTGCCGACAACAGCGGCGTGAAACGGGTGCAGTGCATCAAGGTCCTGGGTGGAACGAGGCGTCGCTACGCCTCCATAGGCGACATCATCGTGGTTGCGGTGAAGGACGCGCAGCCCTCATACGGGCTGAAGGATTCCATGGGCAAGAAAGTGCACGGAAAGGCCGTTCTCAGGGCGGTGGTCGTCCGCACCAAGAGCCCCCTGCGCCGTAAAGACGGCTCGTATATCAGGTTTGACGATAACGCGGTAGCGATCATCGACGCAAAGGGTGAGCCGAGGGGGTCGAGGATTTTCGGCCCCGTTGCGCGCGAACTGCGGGAAAAGAATTTCCTCAAGATCGTATCGCTTGCTCCGGAGGTGCTCTAATGGGCAGGGACGTGAAGCAGGGGAAAAACAGGTCCCGCATCAGGGCGAAGGACAATGTCGTCGTGGTGGCGGGCACGGACCGGGGACGGCGTGGAAAGGTGCTCAAGGTAAGCGCTGATGCCGGCCGGGTCATCGTTGAGGGTATAAATAAAAAGAACAAGAAAATGAAGCCCGGTCCGGAACAGCCCAAGGGCGGGATGATGAACATAGAATTCCCGGTCGATATTTCGAACGTCATGATATTCTGCGACAAGTGCAAGAAGGGCGTGAGAATAGGCGTACAGATAAAGGACAAGGGCAAAACCAGGGTCTGCAGGAAATGCGGCAAGAGTATAGACTAGGGCGGAATATAAGGAAACGGCGATGGCTGCAAGATTGAAACAGGAATATGATAAAAGCATACGAAAGAAACTGATGGATCAATTCAAGTTCAAATCCATCATGCAGGTGCCGAGGGTGGAAAAGATCGTGCTTAACGTCGGCATGGGCGACGCGCACGCAAACCAGAACGCCCTGAAGGCGGCCATTGAGGAACTCACCGCCATAACCGGACAGCGGGCGGTAAAGACGACGGCCCGAAAATCCATCGCGAACTTCAAGCTCCGGGAAGGATTCGACGTGGGCTGCCGCGTGACGCTTCGCGGCGACCGCATGTACGAGTTCCTCGACCGTCTTATCAACGTGGCGCTTCCCCGGGTGCGTGACTTCCGGGGGCTCTCACCGAAATCATTTGACAATTTCGGGAATTATAATTTTTCAGTCATGGAACAGATCATTTTTCCGGAAATCGATTTTGACAAGGTGGACAAGATACACGGCATCAATATAACGATCGTCACGAACGCCAGCAAGAAGGACGAAGCCCTGGCGCTCCTGAGCGAATTTAAAATGCCATTTAAATCATAGGAGTCAACGCTGTGGCAAGAACGAGCATGTGGGCCAAGCAGGTACGCGGCCAGAAATTCGGGGTGCGTGAGCACAATCGCTGCAAGATATGCGGAAGGCCGCGTGGGTACATGAGGCGCTTTGAAATGTGCAGGATTTGCTTCAGAAAGCTGGCGAGCGAAGGGAAGCTTCCCGGCGTTGTAAAATCATCGTGGTAAAAATCAACTGTACAGGTACGGTCACATGAGTGCTATTTCAGATCCCATCGCAGATATGCTGACGAGAATAAGGAACGCCCTGAAAGCGGGACATCTTGTTGTCGACGTGCCTTCATCGAAGATGAAGGTTTCCATAGCGAAAATCCTCAAGGATGAAGGGTTTATCAAGAACTTCAAACTGAATGACGACAACCGCCAGAAAGTATTGAGGGTATATCTCAAGTATTCAGACGTGAATCAGCCGGCGATTCTCTCCCTGACTCGAATCAGCAAGCCTGGACGCAGGGTCTATATTAAGGCGGAGGAACTGAGGCCGGTTTATAATAATATCGGGATTTGGATTCTTTCGACATCAAAGGGAATTGTTACGAACAAGACCGCGAAGAAGATGAATGTGGGCGGTGAAGTTCTGTGTGAAATATCTTAACAGGAAACGAGCGGAAATGTCACGTGTAGCGAAAAAACCAATTCCAATCCCCGCCGGCGTACAGGTACAGTACGAGAACCGGAACGTCACCGTTTCTGGTCCGAAGGGTTCGCATTCATTCACGATGGTTGCCGGCGTGGACCTCGAGATCGCTGACGGCCAGGTTCGCATACTGGGTAAGACCTCGTCGGAGGATAAAAAGGCGGCCGCGGCCGCGGGTCTCGTCAGGTCCCTGGTGGCCAACATGGTGACCGGCGTCTCGGCAGGATTCGAGAAGTACATGGAGATCGTCGGGGTCGGTTACCGGGTGACCCAACAGAACAGGGACGTTCAGTTCCAGATCGGTTTTTCCCATCCCGTGATATTTTCCCCCCCGGAGGGAATCGCCGTGGAGGTCATGGAGGCGACGAAGTTCAAGGTGACGGGATCTGACAAGCAGCTCGTGGGGCAGGTGGCCGCGGACATACGCAAGCTGCGTCCGCCGGAGCCGTACAAGGGGAAGGGGATACGCTACAAAGACGAAGTGGTTCGGAAAAAAGCCGGGAAAGCAGGTAAATAGCAATGGATAAGGTAGCGCTGAAGAAAAAACGCCTTACGCGGAGAAGATTCATCATCAAGAAGAAAATCCGCTCGAACAAGGATGTTCCCAGGCTCTGCATCAACAGCCATTTTGGAAAAAAAACCCCGATATTAAACACAAAGGGACACAGCAAACAAAAGGGGCCCATAA
>CAZKPR010000132.1:9145-11226 GCA_964554685.1 uncultured Leptospirales bacterium
TTTTTAAAAATAAACCGCTTTTTATTTACCTTGGGAAACGGCATACAAACGGGGCAATTCCAACCACGCTAAGGATTTTCCCGAAATGAAGAACAGGTCGAACAAGGCCGCCGCGGCCGAGCTCGGCAAGCTCCTGGCCCAGAAAGCGGTCAAGGCCGGCATCAAGACCGTCGTGTTCGACAGGAACGGTTTTAAATACCACGGCAGGGTAAAGGCTTTTGCAGATGCGGCGCGTGAAAACGGCCTCGAGTTCTAGGAGACGAAGTGATGAAACTGAAAAGAAAAAAGGTTCCCATTGCCGACCTTGATCTCTCTGAAAAGATAGTGGCGATCAACCGCGTCGCGAAGGTCGTCAAGGGGGGAAGAAGGTTCTCCTTCAACGCCCTTGCCGTTATCGGTGACGGGAACGGCCATGTGGGCATAGGGTTCGGCAAAGCGAACGAGGTGCCCAGTGCCATTGATAAAAGCAAGGAAGACGCGAAGAAGAACCTCTACAGGGTGCATGTCCACAAGCATACCATTCCCCACCAGGTCATCGGGACATACAAGTCCGCCAAGGTGATACTGAAGCCGGCGGCTCCCGGGACGGGCATCATCGCCGGTGCATCGGTGAGGGCGGTTCTCGAGCGCGTTGGCATACACGACATTCTTTCAAAGGCCCAGGGTTCCCGCAATCCGGTAAACCTGGTGAAGGCGACGCTGGACGGACTGCTCCAGCTCCGGAGTTTCGAAGAGGCGGCGAAGATGCGGGACGTGCCCCTCGGCAAGTTATGGGAATAAGCGAGTAACGCCATGGCGAAGAAGCTGGAAATCACACAGGTACGCAGCAGCATCGGCACGCTGCCGAAACAAAAGGCAACGCTCAGGGCCCTTGGATTGAGGCGCATATCGGCCTCCCGTGTCCATGACGACACCGCCGTGATCCGGGGCATGATCGACAAAGTACGGCACCTGGTCCGGGTGAAGAAGTTTGTGAAGAAGAGAGTTGCGATGATGGAAGTAAAAAGTTTTGAAATGAAACGACCCGGCCACATGCAGTCGAGGAAACGCGTGGGACGCGGCAACGGCAGCGGTAGCGGGGCAAAATGCGGAAGGGGTCAGGACGGCCAGTTGAGCCGTTCGGGCAAGAAGAAAAGGGCATGGTTCGAGGGAGGACAGATGCCCATTCAGCGTCGCGTTCCGAAAAGGGGATTCAATAATTACACGAAGAAGGAATACCAGATCGTCAACCTTTCCCTTTTTGAAAGGCTCGGCCTGCCGGAAGTGGGCCCTGAGCTGCTCAGGGAGAAGGGCGCGATAGGGCATGATGATCGTCTCGTGAAGGTCCTTGGTTCGGGGGATATCACGAAAGCGGTGAAGGTGACCGCGGATGCTTTTTCGAAGACGGCACTTGAAAAAATCAAGAAAGCGGGCGGCGAGGCGATTACGAGGCCCGTGCCGCTGAAGAAAAAGAAGGTCGGCGAAGAGTAAAGAGAGAAGAGCCGGAGGGTCCCCCCACACAGGGGCGGAAATTTCCCGGCCGACACGGTATCAAGGGTAAACCCAGGGAAGAACATGTCAAACACCGTAATCAATATTTTCAGGATTCCCGATTTACGGAACCGGATCATCTTTACCCTTTTTATCCTCATCGTCTACCGGATTGGTGCTCATATCCCGATACCGGGGATAGACGTGGACGCCCTTTCGTCGTATTTCAACCAGGCGCAGAGCTCGGGGTTGCTTGATTTTTTCGATCTTTTTTCCGGCGGGGCGTTCAAGCGTTTCACGATTTTCGCCCTTGGCATCATGCCCTATATTTCCGCGTCGATTATCCTTGACCTGATGAAAGTGGTGTTTCCCGCCCTGGAGCGGCTTTCGAAGGAGGGGAATGAGGGGCAGAAGAAGCTGAATCAGTACACGCGCTACGGGACGGTGCTGCTCTGCGCGGCGCAGTCCTTCGGGCTGACCTTCTGGATGAAGTCAATGCAGACTTCTGCGGGTGGCTCCGTGGTGCCGGAGGACTCCGGGATCGGTTTCGTGATCATAACCGTGGTGGCGATTACCACGGGAACGATGGTGCTCGTGTGGCTGGGGGATAT
>CAZKPR010000133.1:0-8509 GCA_964554685.1 uncultured Leptospirales bacterium
TTTCATTCTTCTCCTCCTTGATTTATTGATAGTTAATAATTGATATTCTAGATGTCGCACTATGGAGATATCGATCTCCATATCACATTACCTATCCGCTCCAATCCCGCCACTTCCCAGGCCGACTACTTTCTTAATCCCATCCTTATACTTAATCATGGGATCATTCTTGTACCGATCATATAACGCCAGGATCTTTGTATCGGACTGCTGCTCTATCAGCCAATCCGCTCGATCCAGTATTTTCTTATCATCTTCTTTGTTCAAAGCCAACCTGGCCCTCAACTGGTTTGCCTTACCGAGCCAAATGTGACCCCCCACATATGGCCTGATTTCCTTGATAACTCGATCGACCTGGTCATCGAGCATCGGTTCACAGCTGACACTGCATAAAAAGCCCTTCTTGTGCGCCAACTTCAAGGCTCTCAACCGCTGATTGAACGACGGAGCTCCCGGTTCCCAGAAATTCAGTGTTTCATCCGATGCTGAGCCAATCGTAAATCGTAACTCAATCTTGTGCTTGTAATCCGCAAATTCATTACAAATACGTGCTATACACTTCATATGGGGCTTCGACACGATCAACACAGAGGACCCGGATTCCAGGAGAACACGTAGTTTTTCCACGCAGTGATCAAGCATTGCTGGCGTAATATCATGACTGCTGGGAAACATGACTCGGGAATCATTTTTCCGCATAGCTCCCTTGAACTCCCTTGGCTTCTCTTCCTTCCATCCCGCCGGATCAATACGTTTGACGCGGGCTGCCATGGCCCGTGCGTAACAGTACCGGCAGTTGTGTGAACACCCATCTATGCAATTTTCAGACTTTTCCGCCCATTCCCCTACACCTCGTGCATGTTTCTGACGCATTACCCCCTCCTATTGCAACATCATCGAAAACAAATACCTCGATAATAGCCTCAAATGCGGCTATTCGTAATGTACTAATACTAGTCATTTTTGTCAAGTACCAGGGATAAATTACTTGACATTTTTGTGTAGTAAATATATATTATAATATAAGATAGTGCTAAGGAGATCAATACCTGCCATGGGCAAGAAAAGAAAGAACACCGAGAAATCCATTACTAATAAAATTATTGATGTTACGATGGATAATTGGAAGTCCCACTTGAATAATAAATGGGAAATGTATGAGAATGATCTCAACCAAATCAAGAATGACTACATTTCCATTATTAAATATGCGGCAAAAGATACTGAAGGCGGCATGGAGGAGCTTTCAACAAAATTGGGCTACCATCACTTATATCTCTATAAAGTCCTTAAGCGCAATTCGCTGACAGCACTCCGTCGTATTACTGAAAAGATATATCTTAACAATAAGTATACTCGATTAAAATCAAATAAGATGCGTGGAATCCTTAGAAATGAAAAGAAATAGCATCATAAGTTTTCAAGGGTGAAAGATAATTGTAAGTACACGGAGGGATCATTTGCATGAGAAGATCGATGTCCCACGGTGGAGCACTTCAGGACCGCCCGGGCCCTAGGGACAAAGTCTAATACTATCTACATGGCCCTCTCGGCCGATACGGTTACTGGACTTAGGCGGGTGGTCCATAGGATAAATGATAATATCAATAAGGAAGGTAAGTAAGATGGCTATAAAATCGGGTTTTGATGAGGCATATTCTGGGATGCTGGCCAAAAACGAGGGGATCGATACGTTAGAAGTAGTTTTAACCTACTCCCCCGGTAGGGTCCGGGCAGCAGTCCGTAGATATAGTGCAGCAGAAAAGAAGCGACTCAATGCGATGGGATATAGGGCCATTCCCAGGCATAAAGAGCCGATTTATGTCTGCAGTTCGGGCCCTCTCGGCCGCACCCTGGTAAAATACTACCCCATTGACAAGAATATAGAGAAGACCCGGGGATACATGATAGTAATCCACAAGATAATGTTGTGTCTTGGTTATGACGCTCGAGTAGATTTCACCTTTGACGATCCAACTAGATTTGGTCTGCCAGACGTCCTCTATTGCCGCGGTATTGGGGATTTATTCCGGCTGTATCCAAAACAAACGACGGAGGGACTATTCGATGGCATGGGTGGTCTTTACGATGACATGAGCGGGACTCCGGAACATATACCAATACTGCACCACCAATAATAGTGATATTGCTCCTGGCCCCCTCCCTAGAAGGAGAAGTCATTTTTATAACCTTTTCCCCTAAAGGGTTGACATGGAAAGTGCAATGCCGGGCATGGTATACCATAAAATATTGACAAGATTTCCATTGCCAAAACCGTTATAGACAAGCCTACATTTTCAAACTGATCCCATTCAAAGTTCCCCATTCAAAGTTTCCCCATCGGGAAAACACACAACCGTGCAGAAAGCACTCGCAACGGAGGAACATCGCATGGCAGAAAACGACCATCAGCCGATCTATGTTGACGTTAAGAATCTCTCCGCACTGGTCGGGATATCGGAATGGAGCTTACGGAAACTGGTGAGAACAGGACGACTTCCGGCCTACCGATTCGATCGCAAGAAGTACCTATTCAAAGTTGCTGAAATTATCGAAATCATTGATAACTCAAAAGTTTAGGTTGACAGGCTCGGACGATGAATTATGTTCAATGCATTGACGGGCAGGCTTCTTCCAAAGGAGGGAGCCATGTCTTTTAAGCCTGATTCAAACCAGCGGGGGGTCCCCGCAGGCCAGGTGCGGTTCATTTTCAACAAACAAGTGAATGGAATCCGTACCAAAGAGCGCGTTGCATGCCGAAGGTCGGAAGTTCACCGGGCATATGCTGATTGGGAAGAATCTCTTCTCATCCGCAGCGGCGGCGAGGCAACCTCGCTCTTCGCACTCTACCGGCGCTATCTTGACGATTTCGTTATCGTGAAGAAATCACAGAAACAATACCGCGCCGAGGCAACGTTCTTTGAAAAGCGATTCAGTGTCTTTTTCGACAATATGCAGCTCGTTGAATTTCGGCGTGTCCACGTGGAAAGGTATCTCGCGTGGCGAAGTGCAAACAAGGGAAGGGAGAATGCGGTATCGCGGTCAACGCTTAACAAGGATCTGAACATGATCAGCAGCTTCATGAGCTGGGCCATTCGTCATGAGTTCTACCCGCGCATCAATCCCTGCAAAGGCCTTCGGCTTAACGAGCAAAATATGCGCCACATTCATCTGACCGGGCAGGAAATTGCTGAGATTATCGAGAAGGCATCCTCTCACGAAGGGCTCTTGACCGTGATCATGATCGGCATCTTCGCGGGCCTTCGGAAATCTGAGATGACCGGACTGAAATGGAGCGATGTGGATCTCCTTCAACGGAGAATCGACGTGAGGGCAGAAACATCCAAAGGCCACAAACGTCGATCAGTGCCCATCCCTGATGTGCTTGCAGATTATCTTGCCCGGCTTACCCGCAAAAGCGAGAGGGTTACCATATCGGAAGCAACCCTGAAGCGTCAGTTTCACCAACTACGTGATGAACTCTCCTTCAGGGACCGTCTGCCGGGATGCCGGCTCCGCGTTCATGATTTGCGGCACATTTACGCCCAATCCATGCGTGACGCTGGCGTGAGCCTGGATGATCTGCAGCATTTCCTCGGGCACAGCACTCCTGTGGTCACGCACCAACGTTATGCCCAGGCTGGCGGTCATGATGGAGCGAATAAGGTAAACCTGGTGGGACGTATTGTCGACGTTGATCGGATCACGGAGCTTTCTACGCTCCACTGATCTCCTCGGAATGTTCCAAAGTGTTCCAAAATCGTAGGGGAAGATGCGTAACTGCTGGATTTTCCAGGGATTTGTCGATGACCCGAATCCCTTACAAGCAGAGGGTCACTGGTTCAAGTCCAGTAGCGCCCAATCCCCTTACATTTTGTTGCGATGTGTTGCGATATATGGCAGTAAATTGCCGTATATTCATTCAAATCTAACCAATTTAATCAACACGAGGGACCTTCCCGCCAATATATTACCTCGATGTGTTGCGGCATGTTGCGTTTTGTGGCAATCGTGTCTCAAATTTGTCTCAAAAATATTCTCAGGTTAAATGACGCGCATGCCGTTACGGCGTCAATAATTGGTCAGCCGCCGTTACCAGGATACCCGGTTGAAGACAGCGACCGCCCCCGGCCCCCGTTTCGGGGGCCTGTTTGTTCATGGTTGAATGAACGCGATCTCAACTGCCGATTATCGTATTTACCCTACTCCCACACGAACACCCCGGGCCGGACCTCCTTCATCTTCGTGGACCTCTCACCGGTGGCCTTGATCACGGGCTGGTTCACGGTTCCAGCATAGCCCTCGCTTCCTGCATCGCGTGACGGCTCCCCGTTACCGCTTTCCGTCATCTGCGTGTATATCTCGTAGGCAAGGGCATAGCACGCGTTGTTGAGCTTGCCGGCGAATGAATACATGGAATACGACATGTGAAACGAGGTGCCGTACGCGGAGAACTTCGTCACCACCCTGCCCGTTTTCATGTCCCGTATCGAGATATCGGCAACGATGCTGGTCTGCGGATCAATCGCGGCGTTCGAGAAGTATATCGCGTACCCGTACGCCGGGGGCCTTTCCCCGATCTTCGAGGCCCCGGTTACGGCAAAACCCTTCATGTAGTCCCGTACGAACTTCTGAAGCCCCTGATTGACATCGGCGATGTCCCTCTCCCATTCCTCCCTGGCGGGATAGCCGTACTTCCTGAAGTCGCCGGCCCTGAGGTCCAGCCAGCCTACATAGAGCTCACGGCTGCCGGAGAATTCCTGGCGGACTGTACGTGAACTGCACGAAAAGAATAACCCGAGCATAAGTAACAACACGAATAGCTGCTTCATGATATCCTCCTGATGTTGTGAATAATATAGCACGCCATGTATGACAGATACTGTCGTATACATTCGTATAGTTTCACATCGAATCGATAGCCATAGAGGCCCCGGCTGATCCCGGCCTGGGGCATGTCCTCAATCCTTCACCCTTGGTTATTGATAATCCCCTCATCAGGTGAATCGATTGCGGTTGGGCGGCGTATCGAACACCAGAACCTTCGATCTGCCCTGGGGTACCTCTATGGTCCGGATGATGATTCCGTCGTCATGTTCTCCACATGCGGGGAAACCGCTTAGTATTTCGTCATATCGGTCCAGGGTAATAACGCTATCGCCTTCATCTTTGGCGTCAGGCGGGTCAGCCTGCCCTACTCCCCAGCAGCAATCGTGGACAAGCAACAGATCCCCGACAGGATGCGATGACTCAAGTTTGAAGAACGGATAGTTCCTGCAGCCCACGGGCCGGCTCGCATATATTCTGCATCTGTCGTTAACCAGTTCCGGACAGATATGCGCGTCGGGATCACTTTTCGTCCCGATGCATTTGCAGCAATCGCCGCACCTCTTGCACTTCCATACTGTTTGGCCGGGGATCACGAATGAATAACCGAGATAGAGTTGGTCCATTACGCTCATCCCGAAATCAGACAGGAAGGAATCGACGGGCTTTGCGCCATCATTGTACTTCCGCAACCGCCTCCAGAATCTCCTGTCTCTGATCATACCGCCATCTTTCTTCTTCATAGCAACTCCTTCATCAACCTGGTAGCTGATGTATTTTGTGTTAATCCGGTAGGTTAACGACGCATGCTGTACACTTTTTGCCTCATCGACGGCAATTGTGCTAGAGTATCATCGATGAAATAACCCACACGAAGGATGAAATGACCATGCAGTTTATAAGTTATGACATCACAACGAGCAATTGCTGGATCCCGGCGAGTCATGCGCCAAATGTACGCGGCTATGTCCCGATCCGCTTCCTCTGGAGGCAGACATATCTGCATCGAGTCATGTTTGAGAAAGCCAGGGGAAGCATCCCCCGGGGTTATCGCCTCAGAAACCTATGCGGCTTCAAGGCGTGCTGTAACCCTGACCACTGGGAACTTACCCCGGACCCACATAGACGCGGGGCTCATTCGCCCCAAACGTCGGGCACCCATGACTCGCGGTCGTTGTCATAGTGGTAAATTGGTTCTAACTCGATGTCAGATTCGATTACCTGTATTTCCCCGAACCCCAGCACCTGAAGACATCGCTGTACCAGGTCATCAAAGAGCTCCGAATCATCCTTCAGCCCGCCTGCGCATGAGCGGTAATCCGGGGCAATATCCCGCGAATACAATGTTTCGTATCGCTCGGCATTGACGACTGATGCTGGCCCCGCAGACATGAAATGGGTTTCGATAAGCATCCTGGCTTCGTGCGGCCGCATATAATGCGCGAATCGACCATCCACGGGGTCATCCTCAAAGAACCGGTAGTATTTCATCAGCATCTCCTAACGAATTATGGATTGAACCATGTACTTCATGAGGCGTGGTGCACTCACACCGCCCATGATCTCTCATGATTGCCATTTGTTTCCAGATGCGCGTTAGTATGATGCCCGGCGAGGGCCCCACACCCGTATAGGTCACTATTTGTCATACCTCCCCCGGTATATTGATCAATAACAGAGCCAGATGAGCAGGATGGGACGTCTTGTGTTCTATGCCTTGATCATTGCAAGGCCGGCTGAAGGGCCGGCAGACAGGTGTTTAGTTCTTGACACACGAGTCGTGCCACGATAGCAAAAAGATATCGCGGAGCGGCATGGGCCGATTCCGCCCATCTTTCCGACATCACTGAGACAACAATGGCACTCAAGAAATCCGAGCTCTATTCCTCACTCTGGGCGAGCTGCGACGAGCTGCGCGGCGGCATGGACGCCAGCCAGTACAAGGACTACGTGCTGGTGCTCCTCTTCATCAAGTATATAAGCGACAAGTACAGGGGCCAGAAATACATGCCCATCACCATACCGGAAGGCGCCGGCTTTGCCGACATGGTGAAGTTCAAGGGCAAGCCCGATATCGGCGACCGGATCAACAAGAAGGTGATCGCCCCGCTGGTGAAGGAAAACCGGCAGCTCTCCACGTCGGATTTCCCGGACTTCAACGACGCGGCGAAGCTCGGGAGCGGGAAGGAGATGGTGGACCGGCTCACGAACCTCATCGCCATCTTCGAGAACCCGTCCCTGGACTTCTCGAAGAACCGGGCCGAGGGCGACGACATCCTGGGGGACGCCTACGAGTACCTGATGCGGCACTTCGCCACGGAGAGCGGCAAGAGCAAGGGACAGTTCTACACCCCGGCGGAGGTGAGCCGCATCATGGCGCAGATCCTGGGGATCCGCGAGGCGAAGACGGGCCCCGACACCACGGTCTACGACCCCACCTGCGGCTCCGGCTCCCTGCTCCTGAAAGTGGCCGACGAGGCCAGGACGAAGGTCACCCTCTACGGCCAGGAGAAGGACTCCGCCACGTCGGGCCTGGCGCGGATGAACATGATCCTCCACAACAACCCGGAGGCCCTCATCCTCCAGGGGAACACCCTGGCCGACCCGAAGTTCACGGACGGCGACGCGCTCAAGACCTTCGACTACGTGGTGGCCAATCCCCCCTTCAGCGACAAACGCTGGAGCACGGGGCTCGATCCCACGAACGACCCCCACGGGCGCTTCACGCCTTTCGGCATACCGCCCGCGAAACAGGGGGACTACGCCTACCTCCTGCACATCGTCCGGTCCCTCAAGAGCGCGGGGAAAGGGGCGTGCATCCTGCCCCACGGGGTCCTCTTCCGGGGCGGCGCCGAGGCGGAAATTCGGAGAAACCTCGTGCGCAAGGGGTATATCAAGGGGATCATCGGCCTGCCCCCGAACCTCTTCTACGGCACGGGCATTCCCGCCTGCATCGTGGTAGTGGACAAGGAGGAAGCCGGCGCGCGCAAGGGGATATTCATGATCGACGCGAGCCGCGGCTTCATGAAGGACGGCCCCAAGAACCGCCTCCGCTCCCAGGACATTCATCGTATAGTCGACACCTTCAACCGCCTTATCGAGGTCCCGAAGTACGCGCGCATGGCGGGCTTCGCGGAGATCGAGAAGAACGAGTTCAACCTCAACCTGCCGCGCTACATCGACGCCACGGAGCCCGAGGACCTCCAGGACATCGAGGGCCACCTGAAGGGGGGCATTCCCGCGGCGGACGTGGACGCCCTGGCCCCCTACTGGGAGGTCTGCCCCGGCCTCAGGGAGGCCCTCTTCAGGGCGAACCGCCCCGGGTACCTCGACCTCGCCGTGGAGAAATCAGCCGTTAAAACCGCCATTTACGAGCACCCAGAGTTCGCCGCCTTTATCGACGGCATGAACGCCCACTTCGACGCCTGGCGTACAAAGAGCGCCGGGATGCTCAAGGCACTCAAGAATGGCTTCCACCCGCGGGAGCTCATCACGACGCTTTCCGAGGACCTGCTCTGTCATTACAAGGGGAAGCCCCTCATCGACGCCTACGACGTCTACCAGCACCTGATGAACTACTGGGCGGAGACCATGCAGGACTACAGCTATCCCTAAACCGCGGAGGGGGGTATGCCGTTGCGGTCCGGTACCTTGGAACAAATAATGGTAAGGAGGGCAAACC
>CAZKPR010000133.1:8519-9616 GCA_964554685.1 uncultured Leptospirales bacterium
GCATGAAGAATGCTACCTTATTTCCGACGACGGATGGAAGGCAGAGACGTACCGGATCATCGAAAAGGACAAGAAGGGAAAGGAGCGCGACAAGGGCTGGGCCTGCGACCTTGTACCAAAGATTCTTATCGTTGCCCGCTACTATGCCAAGGAGCAGGGAGAAATCGACCAGATCACAGCTGAGTTGGATAACGCCATAGCCAGAAAAGCAGAGCTGGAGGAAGAACATAGCGGTGAAGACGGTGCCTTCTCAGAACTTGACAAGATTAACAAGGCACAAGTAATGGCCCGGCTGTCCGAAATAACAGGCGATGCAGATGCCAAGGATGATGCCGCCATACTTAATGAATGGTTGATGCTTACTAGTGAAGCATACGATCTTGCAATTCGCCTTCGGGATGCAGAGATCAAGCTTGACGAGAAGGCTTTAGCCCATTACCCGAAACTCACCGAATCCGAGATTAAAACATTGGCGGTGGACGACAAGTGGCTTGCTACACTCGAAGCGTCAATCCACGGCGAGATGGACCGCGTGAGCCAGGCACTCACCCGGCGCGTGAAGGTGCTTGCCGAGCGCTACGAGACACCGATGCCGCAGATGGCGGACCGTGTTGCCGAGCTCGAGGAGAAAGTCAAGGGGCACATGGCAAGGGTGGGATTCGCATGGAAGTGAAGGATGGGTATAAACAAACAGAGGAAGGGGTTATTCCTATTGATTGGAATATTGTTAAGCTTGGTTCAATAATACGCAATATTTATCGTGGAGCAAGTCCAAGACCAATTGATGATCAGAAGTGGTTTGATAATAAATCGAGTATCGGTTGGGTTCGCATTACTGATGTAACTCAATCTGGACGATATCTACTTGATACAACCCAGCGATTATCGAAGGAAGGGGTGCGGAATAGTAGGTTTATCCCTAAAGGTGCCCTTATTATGAGTATATGTGCAACAGTAGGTCGACCTATTGAGACAAAGATCGATACATGTATTCATGATGGTTTTGTTGTATTTGATAGACCATCAATAAATCAAAGTTATTTGTATCATGTCTTGAAAGACATTGAGCCACGCTGGTCCAGCAAAGGCCAAACTGG
>CAZKPR010000133.1:9626-11178 GCA_964554685.1 uncultured Leptospirales bacterium
TAATTCAAAACACAAATATTCCTCTCCCTCCCACCCTCGCCGAGCAGGAAGCCATCGCCGGGGCCTTGAGCGACGCGGATGCCCTCATCGAATCCCTGGAACAGCTCATCGCCAAGAAGCGCCTCGTTAAGCAGGGCGCCATGCAGGAGCTGCTTACCGGGAAGAGGCGGTTGCCGGGTTTCAGTGGGGAGTGGGAGATGAAGCGGCTGGGGGATGTATGCGAGATATACGGAAGAATTGGTTTCAGGGGTTACACAATAAATGATATTGTAGCAAAGGGAGACGGAGCTATTGCGATAAGTCCATCAAATATTAGGGGTAATACAACTGATTTTACCGATTCCACTTATATTTCATGGCCGAAATACGAAGAGTCTCCCGAGATCAAAATATATAATGGTGATATTATTCTTGTTAAAACGGGATCAACATTTGGCAAGACTGCAATAGTACAGAATCTCACAGAGAAAGCAACCTTAAATCCTCAGCTTGTTGTATTGAAGAAAGTAACAATTGATAACATATTCCTTGGATACATGATGGCTTTTAGGACTATTCAAGATCAGATCACAGCACATGTTG
This sequence comes from uncultured Leptospirales bacterium, assembly GCA_964554685.1. Classification (GTDB taxonomy): domain Bacteria; phylum Spirochaetota; class UBA4802; order UBA4802; family UBA5550; genus RBG-16-49-21. The sequence goes on from CAZKPR010000133.1 coordinate 10,209, forward strand.
TCGGAGGAGCTTTACCAACGTTATCACAGCAATTAGTCGCACGATTCAACATCCCGATACCTTCGACACGAGATGAACAAATCGCCATCGCCTCAATCCTGAGAGACATGGATTCAGATATCGCCGCACTGAAGGAAAAGCTCGCCAAGGCGCGGCTGGTCAAGCAGGGGATGATGCAGGAGCTGCTGACGGGGAGGATTCGGCTGGTATGAAACCCGGGCGTGCCGAGCTGGGGCTCGGCGTCCCCGGGAAGGCTTTCTGGATGAGGGAATACTGGGACCGGTACATCCGCGATGAACAACAATTTTACTCGACGGTACGTTATATTCATGATAACCCGGTAAAGGCCGGGCTATGCGGCAAGCCCCACGAATGGCGATGGTCGAGCGCGTTCGGGAATATAGTATAATGAGCAGATCATCCAGGAGAAATTCGAATGAAAACTAAAGTTCACATTATCAATTCTCAATTATCCATTATCAACTAAACATGAGACTTGTATCCATTGTAAAATCCTCCAAGAGGAATTCAAATGGAAACTAGATATCACATTATCAATTCTCGATTATCCATTATCAATTGCCCATGAAAGAGTCCCAGCATCTGGAGTGGAAAGAGTCGTGGCGTGACGATGCGCTGAAGACGCTTTGCGGCTTCGCCAATGCCGAAGGCGGCACCCTGGTCGTCGGCCGCGATGACAAGGGTACGGTCGTGGGCATTCCCAACGCCCACAGGCTCCTGGAGGAGATCCCCAACAAGGCCCGCGATCTCATGGGAGTCATGGTGAACGTGCGTTTGCGCACCCAGCAAAAGCTGGAATATCTCGAAATCAAAATCGATCCGTATCCCAACCTGATAAGCTACAGGGGGGAGTACTATTACCGGAGCGGCAGTACCACCCAGGTCCTCCGGGGGGCAGCCCTGACCGAACGCCAGCTTCGCAACAAGGGAAAGCACTGGTACGGCGTTC
>CAZKPR010000134.1:0-11010 GCA_964554685.1 uncultured Leptospirales bacterium
GATTTTATTCCTCGGCACCCCTACCACGTTGTTAAGACACGGCACGATACTGCTCATGACCGGTGATCCCTCGCCGTTCCGGAGGCAGCTGCGAAGACAGAGAATCGACTTGCCGCCTTCGCTCTTCATCGCCGACTCCTGGAACTCGAACTGCCCGCCTATTCCCGTGTACTGGATGAAGCGCCCATCCAGAAAAAAGCTTTCCGATGATGCCTGACTGAACAGGTCCATCTGCAGGGTGCTGTTAATGCCGTGGAAGCGGGGGAGGCGCTCAATGAACTTCTGGTTGTTTGTTTCGTGAACCTCGGTCATTCGCACATAGGGATTCTCGTCCACGTAACGATAGAGTTCATCGGTTCCCACGATGAAGGCCCCGGTCAGGAGAACGTTGTTCTCGTCGTGCCGGGTGATGACCCCGTTGCGTATCATATACAGGAAGCCCGGGGAAATGAGCTCCGAATAGCCGTTGATGTCGCTCCTCCCCCTGCGGGCGAGCCAGAAGGAAATCGCGTCCGACATCTGCCCGATGCCGAGCTGGAGGGTCGCGCCGTCGGGCACGATCTCCGCGACATGGCTCCCGATCGAATGTTCAAGGACGGTCAGGGGCTGATGAGGCATCACGAAAAGGGGTTCGTCGTCACGGACTACGTAGTCAATGCACTCGGCGGGGATGTCCGCGTTGCCGCACGTATAGGGCATACGGGCATTTTCAAGAAGGAGGACCGCGCCGCCGTTTTTCTTCACGTCCATGATCGCCCTGAGCATGATGTCGACGTTGGTGCCGCAGTTGAACGTTCCGTTGAGAAACGAGGCTTTCATCACAACCATGTTCATTCCGCGGTCCCGGGCGCATTCGCTGGCGTCCCTGAAGTTGGCCGCAAGGTAATCGGGCTGCATGCCGGGGATCCGCCGCTCGAGGCCGGGAGCGTAATAATAGCTGTGATAGGTCAGGTAGTCAGGAATAGGCGCGCCGGACGCGACCGCCGCCGCGCATTCGTCGAGGTAATGGAAGGTGGTGTAATCCCCGTACAGACGTCGGTATAACGCCGCGAGGGCCGGGTTCCCCTCGGGAGGCTTCGGCCTGTCCAGGGTAAGGGCCGCGAACACGGAAAGACTGATATCACCCCGTTTCGCCCGTTGGGCCAGCTCGTTCAGGTATCGGTTCCCCGAACCGACCCCGATTGGCGACATGGCAAAAATCCGCGAACCGACCCTTTCGATCGCGCGGGAGACCGCTTCATGAGCGCTATCACATCGTATCATCGCCTACCTCCGCGACAGTACGGACGCCCCGGCACCATTCAACGCGGCAGGCCCGTTTCAGTCAAGATATTATGATGAAAACAGTGTTCTGGAAGCATCCCCAAAATCCGTGAAAGAGCGGAACGCTCGCCAAATTATTTGACAGCCGGGCCCCCCTCTGATTTCGTGGATAATAATTACCCTGGCAGGGGACACGAAGAATGGCCCTTGTTCGCGGGGCATTCGCTGATCCCTCTGGAGAGGCAGATGGAAAGCATTGAAGAGTTTCTCATCATATTTATTCGCATTTTCTTTATCATCATCATTCCCGCCATAGCCCTCTATTTCAGGTTAAAGGGTACAATCCAGACCGGGTTCACCCTCGGCATCGTCATTCTTTCTTTCATACTCGGAATCCTGATCTCCGGTTCGATACACGAGGACCCGGTGAAGGTGTTCACCAGGACGATCAACACGGGAGACGCGGAAAAATCGAAAATCGCCCTGAAGCGCGTGATCCAGCTCGAGAACGATGCCTTGGGAAGAATTGACCCGGAGAAGATCACACGGCCGGACCTGTATGCAAGGCTTACCTCCGAGCTGGTACTCGAATACCTCGACATTGCCAAGCGGTATCATGATACATACCGGGACCTCCCCGACGCCACGTGCGGTAATATTGATGGCTATAAAACCGCGGTCAGCAACCTGGGACACGCCCTCAGGGTATCCAGATACGCGAAGCTTCTCGGCGGAGGCGATCCGGCTCTTCACAACAGCATCATGATTTCACTCGATGATGCCTCGAAAAAGTGGGAGGGGCTGAAGGAAAAATGCGAAGGCGCGAAGCCCTGAAGAGCGCCTTTTATGCCTTAAAGGTCTTGACAATTTACGACGTACTGGCAAATTTGGAGCCAATTGTTTTGACCCGCTGAACAGCCCGTAAATTGGAATTATTATCCCGCGGCGGCACAAGCGCCGGGGGTTTGATAAAAAATTTTTGGGTACAAGGAGTCAATTGATGGAAAATAGTCTATTTTTCATTGCGCCCATCGGTTCACTCGTTTCCCTCATCTTCGCGTTTGTTTTCTTTAAAATGATGAAATCTGCGAACGAGGGCAACGAAAAAATGATCGAGATTGCCAGCCATGTCAGAGAGGGCGCCATGGCGTATCTCAAGCGGCAGTACAAAGTCGTATCCATCGTGTTTGTCGTGCTGTTGCTGATCTTCTCGTTTCTCGCTTACCTGAAAGTCCTTAACCCCTTCGTCCCCTTCGCGTTTCTCACGGGCGGTTTCTTTTCAGGCCTCTGCGGTTTCCTGGGGATGAAAACGGCGACCCTCGCGTCAAGCAGGACCGCCCAGGGAGCATCGGTGTCCCTGAACCAGGGGCTGAAGGTCGCCTTCAGGTCCGGCGCGGTCATGGGTCTTGTTGTCGTCGGCTTCGGCCTCCTCGACATCACCCTCTGGTTCATCGGGCTGAACTGGATTTATGACAACAACATATTCGGACTCAGCAACATCCTGATGGAAAAGGCGAGCATCGTGGGCAGCTTCGTCGTCGGCGAGACCTCCAAGCACGCGGAATTCTTCCGGGTCAAGACGATCGAGATCACCACGACGATGCTTACCTTCGGCATGGGCGCCTCGACCCAGGCCCTCTTCGCCAGGGTGGGAGGCGGCATCTACACCAAGGCCGCCGACGTCGGCGCCGACCTGGTCGGCAAAGTCGAAGCCAACATCCCGGAAGACGATCCCCGGAACCCCGCGACCATCGCTGACAACGTCGGCGACAACGTCGGCGACGTGGCCGGCATGGGCGCGGACCTCTACGAGTCCTACTGCGGCTCGATCCTAGCCACGGCCGCCCTGGGCGCGGCGCTTCCCATCGCCAGCGCCACGGCGGGCACCGAGGCCCTGTCGGATGCGGCCAAGATAGCATCGTTCATCAAGCCCGTCATCGCGCCGATGATCATTGCGGGCCTGGGCATCTTCTTCTCCGTCATCGGGATCTTCGCGGTCCGGACGAAGGAAGACGCGACGATGAAGAACCTTCTCAAGTCCCTCAACGTGGGGATATGGGGAAGCTCGATCCTGATCCTCGTCGCCCTCGCCGCCATGGTGAAGCTCGACCTGATCACCTGGGGCATCTTCGGCGCCGTCATAGCCGGTCTCCTCGCGGGCCTCATCATCGGCCAGTCCACGGAGTACTACACCTCCGATGAGAACAAGCCGACCCAGGGCATCGCGAAACAGGCGCAGATGGGCCACGCGACCACGATCATCGAGGGCATGGCGGTGGGCATGTATTCCGCCGGCATTCCCGTCATCACCATCGTCATCGGCATCCTCGCCGCCTTCGGCCTTTCCGGAGGGTTCCATGACATTTCCAGGGGCCTCTACGGGATCGGCTTCGCCGCGGTCGGCATGCTTTCGACCCTGGGCATCACCCTGGCCACCGACGCCTACGGACCCATCGCCGACAACGCCGGCGGGAACGCTGAGATGAGCGGCCTGGATCCCTCGGTCCGCCAGAAAACTGACGCCCTTGACATGCTCGGCAACACCACTGCCGCCACGGGCAAAGGTTTCGCCATCGGCTCCGCGGCCCTCACCGCCATGGCCCTCATGGCCGCCTACCTCGAGGAAGTCAAGCTCTGGCTCGGCAAACTTGCCCTGGCGGCGAGCAATGTGGTGACCGAGCAGTTTGTCCAAGTCGGGAACGTGAAGTTCTTCGCCACGGCAAGCTCTCTTCCCGAGGGTATCGTTTCCGGTCAGATCAAGCCCATTCTCATTGACGGCATTCAGACCGGCGAATTCCTCAGGTACGTCGTCACCCGGGAAGCCGGCATGCAGGATTTCATGATCGCCTACGATCTTTCCATCATGAACCCCTTCCTGCTCTGCGGCATCTTCCTCGGCGCCATGATGGCCTTCGTCTTCAGCGCCATGACCATGAAGGCCGTGGGACGCGCTGCCGGCGAGATGGTCGCCGAGGTGCGGAGGCAGTTCAAGGAGATCCCGGGCATCATGGAAGGCACCGGCAAGCCTGATTACGCCCGGTGCGTCGCGATCTCCACCGCGGGTGCCCAGAAGGAGATGATCCTCCCGGCTTCCATGGCGATCGTAGTGCCCGTGCTTACCGGCCTCTTCCTCGGCGTGCCCGGGGTCATGGGCCTTCTCGTGGGCGGTCTCACGGCGGGCTTCTCCTTCGCCTGTCTGCTCAACAACGCGGGCGGCGCCTGGGACAACGCGAAGAAGTTCATCGAAAAGGGTAACTTCGGCGGCAAGGGATCCGATGCCCACAAGGCGGGCGTCACGGGCGACACCGTGGGCGACCCCTTCAAGGACACCTCCGGACCGTCGCTGAACATCCTTATCAAGCTTATGAGCATGGTGAGCGTGGTTTTCTCCGGATTCGTGGTGAAATACTCGCTTATCATCCAGAAACTGATCGGATACTGAGAAACGCGATCAGATTCCAGCTGACACAAAGAGGCGCTCCATCCGGAGCGCCTCTTTTTTTCGGCATCGGGAGTATCCATATCCTGGACTATTGCACTTGACAGGTTTCACCCCCGCGCCATTAATCAAGCCACCATGGAAATCCGGAAGAGGGTAATCGGGGCAACCGGCTCCGCCGTCGAAGGGGTTTATTTCATCTGGGGGATCCTTTTTGCCGGATGGTCCCCCATGCTCGCGGCCTTTGGCTATTGGGTGGAGGAAGCCGCCGTGTACCTGGTCACCCTCGCGGCGCTGGTCATCATAAAAATCGCAAGGGGAGGACGAATGTTCATTCCCCGCTTCACCTTCATTTACGGGTTCGTCTTTTTCGTCCACACGATCTTTTTCCTGATCCTCGCGGGTATTACGTCAAAAAGCGACCCCGTGGCAGAAGAGCTCTTCGAGACCTTCTTCCGAATTTTCGTGCGGGGCGGTCTCAGCTGGCCCCGGGGGATACTAACGGATATCGCCGTAATTACCGCCGTTGTGACGGCAGGTACCATCTATACGGTCATCGTAAGGATCCGCAGGTCAGGACCCGACCCCTCGGTGATCGTGAACCGCTCATTCGGCGCGATCATCGCGCCTCACTTTCTGCTGCTTTTCGGCATCGGCGGCATCATTCTGAACGGCGCGCCTTCGGTCCTCGTGGTCGTGCTGATTATCGTCAAGGTCCTGGTCGACCTGAGCGGTTTCGCTGAAAGGGGATCTCCCATAATCTCACCCGGTGAGCGGTGATCCGGGTTATTGGCCCGTCCCCGCGATTCTTTTGATGGTCGCGCGGTACCCCTCGCCGTGCCGCCTAGAGCATCACCGAAATCCCGCGCTCCTTCAGGTACTCCTTCACCTGGCGGATTCCTATTGTGCGGAAATGAAACACCGACGCCGCCAGGAGCACCTGCGCTCCCCCCTTCATCACGCCGTCGTAAAAATGTTCGAGGGTTCCCGCTCCCCCCGAGGCTATCACGGGCACGGTGACGGCATCCGCCACGGCCCGTGTGAACTTGATGTCATATCCCGCCAGGGTCCCGTCCCCGTCCATGCTCGTGGGGAGAAGGCAGCCGACACCGGCGTCGCCGCAGGCCTTCGCCCACTCTATGGCGTCCTTCCCCGTGGGGACCGTGCCTCCCGCGACCACGAGTTCGAAACCCGAAGGCAGACCCCCGTTACGCCTCGCATCGATGGCGATGGTGATCCTCTCCGCCCCAAACTCCTTCACGGCGTTTTCCGCAAGTCCCGGGTTCTTAACCGCCGCGCTGTTCATGGAGACGGCATGAGCGCCCGCGCCGAGGACGGCATCGATGTCCTCAAGGCTGTTGATCCCTCCCCCCACGGTGAGGGGAATGGTGATCGCCGATGCCACGCGGGAAACCCACTCGAGCCTTGTTTTCCTGTTCTCCAGTGTGGCCGCGATGTCAAGCATGGCCAGTTCATCAGCGCCTTCCTGCTGATAAAACGAGGCGTTCTCCACCGGGTCGCCCGCGTCGCGCAGGTCAATGAAGTTGACTCCCTTCACCACCCTTCCCTCCTTCATGTCGAGGCAGGGCATGATCTTTATCGTGTTCATGATCTTCTCCAGGCTGGGATATCAAATCTCGTATACGCAACTCTACACGGACGATCTGGAAAGTCAACCCATGAAATGATTTCAAATCCACTTTTCGCCTGATTCTCACCCTTTTAATCTTGACATACCAACCCGGGGTAAAGCAAATACCTTTCATCATTCCCCACTGTCCCGGTTGTCGTGCGAATCGGGCTCGATGCCTCAGGGAACTGCAGAAGATAATCAAGGAGTAAAGAATGGAATCCTATAAATTAATCTACCTCCTCTGGGCGCCCCGGGGGCAGGAGAAGGCACGAACACGAGACATACTCATCGGGGACCTGTCACTGAAGCTGATAGGAGCCGGCGCCGAGCGCCTTACCCTTCATATTGCGGACCCCGAATCGGATATTCGCGCCCCGGCTCCGAAGCTCTACCGGGGCCGCCCAATTTCCGCAATGGCGAGCATACATGTCGATGACCTGATGGCCCGGAGAAAAATCGAGGATACCCTCCGATACTCCGGATTCACCATCGCGGGGTACCTGGTGGAGGAATCGATCTATACCGATTACGGAGGGAACCGCCACGCTTCCCCCCGCGGCTGGCCTGACGGGCGCCGCTCCCCGGGAGTGGTCACGGTGAACCTCCTGGAGCGCCCCCGGCGCCTTACCCGCGAAGAATGGGTCAGGCGCTGGCACGGCATCATGTCTCCCGTGTCCGAGGAGATTCAGCCCCGGGCCCGTTACGTCCGCAACCTGGTGGTTGAAACCCTTACTCCCGGCGCCCACCCTTTCGAGGGGATAGTCGAGGAGTGCTGGCCCTCGGCTGAACACGTCACGAACTCATTCCTCTTTTACGGCGCGAGTAACCCCCTGCAACTTTTCAGAAATATGTGCCGCATTCTCCGTGCCGTGAAATCGTTTCTCGACATTACCAAAATCCGCACCACGGCCATGGGAGAATATTTCATAAGGACGAAGTAACGGTCCAATGAGAATAGCGACGTAAATATCACTCGACACGACGGTTCATTAGCGGTAGAATGATCGGACCTTACTATCAGGGGGCGTGTGATGGGAACCAAGCGTTCAATATTCGTATCGGCTTCGGAAGACCGTCTCGAAAAGCTCATCGAGGAACGGCTGAAACCGGGCTCGGATAAAAAAACTATCGACCAGAGAATCTGGGACCTTTTCGGCGAGGAATGGTGCGTGATGTTCACCGACCTTTCCGGATTCTCGCGTGGAGTGGCTAAATTCGGCATCATCCATTTCCTGCAGACCATTCATGAAGCCGAGCGTATTCTCATCCCGATCATCGAGGACCATGACGGGATCCTCCTCAAGGTCGAGGGCGACAGCTTCCTGGTCATATTCCGCAACGTCAACAAGGCCCTCCAGTGCTCGCTGGCCATGCAGCGCACCTTGAAGAAGCACAACGACAGCACGCCCGAGGAGGAGGACGTTCTCCTCTGCATAGGACTCGGCTGCGGTATGATGCTGCGCATCGGGGATTCCGACGTGTTCGGGAGCGAGGTGAACGCCGCGAGCAAGCTCGGGGAGGATACTGCCAGTTCCTATGAAATTCTTGTGACCGAAGCGGTCCAGGAACGGGCGGCCGGGATTGAAGGTTTGAGTTTTGAAGAAATGGACGAGGTACCGGCCGGGGCAAAAAAAGCCTTTCGCGTGAAATACCAGTTTTAATAATGAGCCTTATTTCCGATACGCCTCAAGGCAAACCGAGATCCATCAGCTGAATTGATTTCGTGAATGTTTTACATGACAGCATGGCCAACGGGGAGCAAACTGATGAATAAATTTCATTCATCATTAATACTAGCGGCTCTAACTGCTGGATTATTGATCATCCATGTGGGCTGTGCCTTTTCGCCAGTAAAGAATTCCAACGATGATACTGCTTCGGCACACAAACGACTCACCATTTCCTGGCACTTCAGATCGGAAATCATTGATGATGAACCTCACACCCATGCGTGGCTCGTTATTTCAGGGAAGATGGTCCAGAAAGAGCCCGCGGGTCGATTCTACGGCGGGATTATGAAAAGCTACAGTATCACCGAATGCGCAAGTGATAATTTTGGAAAAGGGATACTGGGAGGGTTTATGACATATCATTCAGGAACAGGCTTCGAGGTCCTGGCGCGGTACGATGGGACGAGTCATTCCATTACCCTGCTTCGCCGCGACGTGGGCGAGGGTGCTGGAAAGGCGCCGTATCACGCCATAAAAACCTTTACGATCCGGGAACGCGGCATCATCGATAGTCCTCCGCGCGGAGACTGAAACGCCAGAATTTTTTTCCCATCGATTATGACCTTGTATATATTGAAATTCTCATCAAATTGAACTTTTGAGCCACCATGGCACCGAAAAAGAAAAAAAGGGATATTGCACACGTTGTCGAAGGCGGAGGCATGTGAGGAATATTCGCCGCCGGCGTCCTTGACGCGTTCCTCGAGACCAAGTTTGACCCCTTCTCAATCTATTTCGGCGTATCCGGCGGCGCCTGCAATCTTTCCTCGCATCTGGCGGGGCAGTATAAAAGGAATTACCGGATCTTTACCGGACAAATGGTGAGACCGGAGTTCATCAGCAGATTAAACTATATCAGGGGCGGTCACCTCCTCGATCTTGACTGGCTCTGGACCACCCTGGAGAAGGAGGACCCCCTCGACATAGGGGCCGTTATCCGCAATCTGAAGAAAAACAGGAAGGAATTCGTAATCGTAGCGACATCGATTGAAAGCGGCGAACCGCTCTATCTCTCGCCCGATGAGACCAGCCTCTGGCATATCCTCAAGGTATCGAGCTCGATACCCGTACTGTATAGAAATTTTCTCCCTGTGGATTCCACCCGGGGGAGCGACGGCGGTATCTCCGATCCCATCCCGGTCGCCGAAGCGTATCGGAGAGGAGCCCGGAGGATCGTTGTAATCCGTTCAAGGGTCGCGGCGTACGTCAAGAAACGCGGGCTTGAAACGACACTCACTTCTCTCTGCCTGAAGAACCACCCCTCCCTCAAGGCCGCCGTACGAAGACAGGCGGATATCTACCGGGAGGCCGTTGCATTCATCAACGCCCCGCCCAGGGATGCGAGGATCGTTCATATCGCTCCGGAGATGCCGCTTCTTACCTCGCGGACGAGCCAGGTCCGTTCCGATCTTGACCGGGACTACGCCCGGGGAGTGGAAGCGGGCAGAGGCTCCATGTCAATAATAAAGAATATTTTTGATTTATGAAAGCGTACTACGCGCCTTCGGAGCTCCGGAAGGTGCTTGATTTTTCAGCTGAACCATGACATGATGCACCGTCAGCAGGGAACGCACCAATCACGTCCGTCCCACAGTTAAGGAGAAGATACATCATGCGAGCGGTACGAGTCTTTCTTTTCATCGCCCTCCTCTGCGCGGCGGCCTGTTATGACGTGAAAAGGAATAACGACATAATCAGGAATGCGGCCATGCTGAAAGGTATGGAGGGAAGGCGCGTGGTTGCCGAGGGTGTCGTGTCCGGAATCATGTGGCAGCATATCGTGGCTCCTGTCGCATCCCATCCCAGGGAGAATTACCTGGACATGCGGGACTGGCAGATCGTGGTCTATTCGAAGAAGGAGATCCGATGCAGGGGAACGACCAGGGTCTCCGGTATGGTCGTCAAGGTCGAGGGCTCGTCCAAGGATCCCCGGCGCAAGGAGGCGGCCGACGAATATCATATCATGGCCGACACCTGGACGTGCCTCCCCCGGGGAAATACACCAGGTGCTCCCTAAATAGTGTTTGACAACATCGAATCGGATAGTAGGATTATTTCCCTTGACAGCAAGTGCCTCTATTACACCGCATCGAAAACAGATATGCGAATACAAACCACTCTCCCCCTGATCGCCCTGTCCATGCTCCTCGCCTGCGCGTCCGGGCAGAAACATGACCCTTCGGATGCAATCGCCCTGATCGGGAAGTGGGAGGGAATTGACAGGACCGGAAAATTGGGTGCGTTTCACTTCCACGAGGATGGCGCGCTGGTCCTCATTATCGACGGTAAACCCCTGGGAGAGCCCGGCGGTCTCGGAAGGCTGATGTACACCGCCGACTTCTCCAAAAAGCCGATCGAGCTTGATATTATCGGAATCGACGCCGAGGGATCTGAACAGGGAAGGATCCTGATGATCGTCCACTTCATCTCTCCTGACCGCATCAAGATACGCACCTACTTCAATGACATCAGGCCCGATGGATTCACCAACGAGACGGTCGATGATACCATCATCCTTGACCGTAGCATCGATTAGGGTAAATTGACGTTCAGGACCCCTTCGCCGGCAGCTAAAAAATCATTGACGTAAACCAATGCGGTCATATAGCATATATTAAACCGTACGAGTCTCGACACGGCAAAGGGCTCAGCCCATACCAGGGGTGGATCATGAAGGTAATCCATGTCATCAAACGCATCGAGGAAATCGACCAGGACGTCAGGGAACTGAAAAAACTTGAAAAATCGGTCAAGAAAAACAAGTCGTTCACCACGCCGATTTTCATGTCGATTGAAAAACAGATAAACATTCTCCTCGGCGAGCGAATCAAGATGCTCGAGTTAAGAATCTCGAATCCTCCCGAAACAATGAAAAAGGAAATCGAGGGGGATGGCGAGGAGATCGCCATCGCCGCGGCGACGGTCTCCGAGCACGAGCGCTACGA
>CAZKPR010000135.1:0-10941 GCA_964554685.1 uncultured Leptospirales bacterium
CTCGCCGAACTTGGAGTCAACATTTCCGGTTTTCTTCATCCTGTACATGATGGACATGCCGATGAGAGGCTTGTCTTTGAGCGCGCCCACGCACTTGTCGCACAGGGTATCCTGTGGCTTCAGGAGGAGCTTGTTGATACGTGCGAAATAGAGGCCATCCTTCACGTAGATTTCGAGATAGGATTTTTCTTTCCCCTTGTCAACGCCATCATCGATGGTCTTCCATAACCCCATGGGGTTGTTATCGGCCTTCACGTTCGAGGCGAAAAAAACGGCTGAAACGGCGAGTATTGAAATGCAGGCAAGTAGCTTTTTCATCAGGGGTACCTCCCATTGTAGTGTGCGCTGCGGATTATCATGATACCATTCCGCGTTACCGCCTCTCCATACGGCTACAATCGCGCAGGGAAATAAATACAACGAAGAATGAAGTATGTCAAACAAAAAAACAGGGCGGCCCCGCGGCCGCCCTGTTTACCCTTCGTTCATTGCGGTGAGCTAACTAGACTTTCTCGACGATCATGGCGTATCCCATCCCGCCTCCGATGCACATGGTAATGAGGCAATTCGCGCGGTTGTTCCGCTTCATTTCATGTATCGTCGTGACCATCATCCGCGCGCCTGTGCAGCCGATCGGGTGACCGAGTGATATTCCGCTTCCGAGCTGATTCGGTTTTTCATTGTCGAGTCCGAGTTCCCTGAAGCAGCCGATTGCCTGGGACGCGAAGGCCTCGTTCAGCTCGATCATCTCGAGGTCCTTGATGGTCATCCCGGTCATTTTCAGCACCTTCCGCACGGCGGGAACCGGTCCGAGACCCATGTAGGCGGGGTCAACGCCTCCCCCCGCGAAGGCCTTGATCTTCACCATGGGCTTGAGGCCGAGCTCCTTCGCCCGGTCGGCGCTCATCATGAGAACGGCCGCCGCCGCGTCATTGATGCCGGAGGCGTTTCCCGCGGTCACGGTTCCGTCTTTTGCGAAGGCGGGCTTCATCTGGCCCATCTTCTCGATGGTGGTGTCCATGGGACGCTCGTCCTCGTCGAAGACCTCGTCTCCTTTCTTGCCCCTGGAAACCACGGGGACGATCTCTTCCTTGAACAGGCCGCCGGTGATCGCCTTGCGGGCCCTGGTGTGGGAGAGGAGGCCGAGCTCATCCTGCTCCTGCCTGCTGATGCCGTAGAGCTTCGCGATGTTCTCCGCGGTAAGACCCATGTGGTAGCCGTAGAATATCTCGTAGAGTCCGTCGAAGACCATCAGGTCGTGAATCTCGCCCGTGCCGGTGATTGCCATGCGATAGCCCCACCGGGCGTCCTTGAGGGCCATGGGGGCGAGGCTCATGTTCTCCTGGCCGCCGGCGATGATGACGTCGGCCTGGCCGGACATGATGGCCTGGGCCCCCTCGGCAATGGACTTGAGGCCTGAGCCGCAGATCTTGTTGATGGTCATGGCCGGGGTTTCCTTGGGCACGCCGGCCTTGATCATGGCCTGGCGGGCGGTATTCTGCCCCTGGCCGGCCTGGAGCACGTTCCCCATGATGACCTCGTCCACGGCCACCGGGGCGAGCTTGTCGTCCCAGTCGTAGGCCTTCTTCTCGAGCTCTATCATTCCCGCGTCGCGGTGCTTGTCAGGAGCGAATTCCTTCATGAGATCGCTCACCACGGGCCGGAGGCCCGCCTTTTTCAGCACGTCCTTGATGACCAGCGCGCCGAGATCGACGACCGGGAACGCTTTCAGCGCGCCGCCGAATTTGCCTATCGCGGTCCTGCTGCCGCTAACTATTACCACGTCTTTCATTCGCCAGACCTCCGAAACCGTATTTGTATGATGCAGTGCAGTGGAGATAATTCTTTTTTGCGGCCTGTTATTTGTAAAGGAAAATTTGGAGCCCGGAATGACTTATTACTGGACCATGATCCAAACAGCTGGTCGCCTCCCAATAATCGCTCCCGGGTTCAAAAAAGGCTTGAAATAAATGATTCACCGGAAAGGAATCTTGTGATATGATCCGCCGCGGCCCCTTGCGGCGAAACCTGAACAGACGAAGAACGAAACGTGCTCTCATCGGCCCTGACCATTATCATCGCCATCCTGCCGGTACCGGTCATCTATGTATTCTACCGGCGCTATTTTTCAGCCAAGCCGGGCATCCTCCACAAGCTTGAATACTGCATCTACGGCGTGATCCTGGGTCTCCTGATCCTTCTCGGCGCGGCGTACCTCGGGGGTCCCGGGAACCTCCGGAATAACGCGGCCCTGGGGTTTCTCGGAGCCGCCCTCATCGAAAAGGGCGGCGCCTTTATATTCATCGCGGCGCTGATGTTCCGACCCCCGCCCATCACCATGGCGCTGAATCTCACGGTGTCCGCCATGCTCCTGGGCCTCGGATTCGCGACGATGGAAAACGTGATCTACGCCCTGGCGCTTCCCGGCCCCGTGATAGCCGTGAGGCTCATGAGCGCGGTTCCCCTCCATGTCCTCACCTGCGGGATGATAGGCTATTTCCTCGCCATGGCGCGCTTCAGCGGTTCGATGAGGAACCGCTGCGCGTATACCGGTATCGCCCTCGTGGTGCCCCTCCTTTTTCACGGTTCCTACGATACCCTTCTTTTCCTCGGAGGGGTCGCCACGGTGTGGATCGCGCCGCTGCTGATAGTTCTCATCGTGTGGATGGAGTACCTCCTGGCGAAGTCCCAGACCCTGCCGCTCCTCGACGGGCTGATCAAGCATGGCATCGGTATCGAGGAATGGCGCATGGTTCAGCGCGAGCCGCAGTACGAGCGGTGGATCCGCCGCTCCATGGGCTCGAGGAGCCGCGAGTTTGAACCGGTTTTTCGCGTGAAAGCGGGCCGCTCCCGCTGGGCGGTCATCCTGCTCCTTTTCTTCATCGCCGCGGCGGCGATGCCCCTGCGGGATGATATCCTCGCCTTCATGGGTTACCGCCTCCAGGAAATGGAGGCCCTTATGATCTTCAGCCTCCTTCCCGCGCTCTACTCCCTGAACCTTCTCGCCGTGGGGGTGGTAAACCCCAGGTATTTTCAGGAGGGCATGCTCAGGATTCCCATAATCATCGATGTGGACGCCATCGCTCAAAACCGGACGATCAAGACGATATCCTATCACGTCGAGACCCGGGGCTTCTTCATGAAAACGATCGAGCCCGTGGCGCAGGGAGACTACTTCACCCTTGTCTTTTCCTGCGGGGGGTTCTCGTCACCCATGGTGCCGGGAAGGGCGGTGTGGGTGACCAGCGAAGATCATGGTGAGCTTACCGGCATCGTGGTCCGCATCACGGGGAGCTCCGGGAGGTTCAGGCTTTTTCTCATGAGGTACGGTCTCTACCGACTCACACGCGGGATTTTCTTTAATCTGCGACTCCCGGGATTCAAGAGCGTTCGAAGGCTCTTCGTGCGGCCCGTTTCCGTCATGGAGGGTGAGCGCAGGTACGCCGCGGGCACCAAATTGTTCGAGCAGGGCGACGAGGGAGGGAGCTTCTATCTCATAAGGAAGGGCGAGGTCGACATCGTGAAAACCCTTGAGGGGGGCGAACGGGTCCTCCTCACGACGCTCGGGGAGGGGGAGATATTCGGCGAGATGGCGATCGTGGGCAGGCAGCCCCGCCTGGCAAGCGCCGTGTGCCGCACGGACTGCCTCCTCGCGGGAGCGGACGCCGAAGATCTCGACGCCCTGATCGAGGGAAACCCGGAGTTCACCCGCAGGCTGATAGGGAATTTCGCGAACCGCCTTCAGGATTCGGAGCGGACCATGATGAAGAACATCAAGGATTCAGAGGATGCGTACAGGGGCAAAGAGGCGGCCTATCTCATGGCGCTGAAGGTCCTGGCTGCCGCATCGCGGCAGGAGAGGGGGAAAGGCCCCGCGGTGGCCGAAGAAATTGCCCGGCAAACCGCAGCGCCCGCGAGCGGGGTGCGCGAGCTGCTGCGGATCGTCAACGAGAACCCCGATCCCGATTCCCTGGCGGAAGCCCTGCGCCGTTTCGCGGAAAAAAAACCCGTCGGCTAGTCGTTTCCTCCCGGGAGCGTCATCCCCTACTCATGGAAAACGTCAAGGCCCAGGCGCGCGCGCCCGGCCCGGGCAATGCCCGCGGCGATGGCCATGCGCCTGCCGGGAATGTTGGCGATCCAGGCGCCCAGGCTCGTGAGGAAACTCGAGTAGACCAGGGGGCGCGGCTTTTCCACGAGGCGAAGGAGCTGCCGGGCCACGTGCTCGGGTGTCCGCGGCCTGGTGAAGAAGCGGGTGATGGCGTTCTGGTCCGGATCGATGATCGTGTCCTGGGGCACGGGGCCCCGGGAAGATTCCGCGGGTGAATCGGTCCTGATGTAGCCGGGAAAGTACTCGCTCACCCTGATCTCCGTGCCCGCCCACTCGGCCTGGATCGTGCGCGTCCAGCCGCTCATGGCCGCCTTCGAGCATACATACGAAGTGAAAAGCGGTATGCCGATCAGGAAGCCCGGAGAGCCGACGTTGATAACATGGCCATATCCCTGGCGCCGCATGTGGGGAAGGGCGCGGTTCACCGCCACGAGGGGCGCGATCAGGTTGGTGCGATAGGAGCGGAGAAGGTCCGCGGGAGTCGTCTCGTCCGCCCGGGAGACGATGATGGCGGCGGCGTTGTTGATGAGGACGTCTATTCTTCCGAAGCGCTTCACGGTGCGGTCCACCATGGCCGCGGCATTATCCTCCTTCGCAATGTCCATGGCAAGGACCAGAGGGTCCTTCATCCGCGCGGCGTTCTCCTCAAGGAGCTTCCTTCGCCGTGCAACCATTGCCACGCGCGCGCCGGCCCGGTCAAAGGCAAGGGCCGCCGCCCTTCCGATGCCGCTCGATGCTCCCGTGATGCAAACCACCGCTCCCTCGATGTCCATAATGTTCACCTTTATTAATTTTGATTATGATAATGACGCCATGGCATGAGTTGTGCGACGTGAACCGGCGCCGGGAACATGCCGAAAGCATTCATTGGATGTCATGGCATCAGGGTATATGCCGCAAAGTGAATGCCCCGATCTCCCGGATGGCCTTCCGGGCCTCGGGAAGGATCACGGCAAGGGCCTGGAACACGTGGATCATTCGCGGCCAGATCTTCAGCTCAACCGGAACCCCCGCGGCGGCGGCCTTCTCGGCCACGCGCAGGGAATCGTCAAGGAGGACCTCGGCCCCCCCGACGTGGATCAGGAGGGGCGGGAGGCCCCTGAAGTCGCCGAAAAGGGGCGACACGTAGGGCCTGGTGAAATCTCCCCCGGGTGAGTAGAGACCCGCGTAGTGCGCGATGGATTCCGGATCAAGAAGAGGGTCCTTGCGGCGATGGGTCCGCATCGAGGCGCCGGAACAGGTGAGGTCCGTCCAGGGGGAATGGCACACCGCGCAGGCCGGGAGGGGGTCGCCGGCGTCGCGGAGGGCGAGGAGAAGGGCCAGGGTAAGGCCGCCGCCCGCGGAGTCTCCCATGACCGCGAAGCGCGCCGGGTCAACGCCGTTCGCAAGGAGCCACCGGTAGGCCTTCATGGCATCCTCCAGCGACGCGGGGTGGGGGTGCTCCGGCGCGAGCCGATAATCGATGACGAGGGACCTGGCGCGGCTCCTGCGCCCTATTCTCCAGACGAGGTCCCGGTGCGTCCGTGGTGAACAGATCACATAGCCCCCGCCGTGGAGATAGAGAACGCACCTTCCCTTGTCTGCATCGCGAGGTATGATCCATTCCGCGGGAATGCCGTCTGTTTCGGTGGGGGTTATCTCGGCGCTCTCGGGGAGGCGGATGAAGCGCGCGGCGTATCGTTCGCCTCCCCTGCGGAGAGCAGCGTAATTTTTTCTGTCCAGGCGGCTGCGATAGATTCTAATGAAAAGTTTGATAATGGCATTGCGGATCATCGGGAATTCTCCACTGCTGTGCGATAGTTGGCCCCCGCGGCCCGGGATCGACCGGCGCCGCGGGGGGGCCGGTGTCATTTTTTCGTATAGGTGATGCCGTCGAGGACGAGGATCTCGCGCCCCCCGACTTTCGTCGGCTTCTGGGTAATGGCCATGGTTTTCTTGATGGGGCCCATTCCGATGGTGAGGGTGGTGTCGGTGATGGTCGCGCGGCCGCCTGTCACGGTGGTGTTCGAGGACTTCAAGTCGCCGCCTCCATCGAGGAACACGGTGACGAAGGTGCCGTCACCGGCGACCCAGGTGCCGGCGAAGGATTTCTGGTCATCCGTGAGGGGCACCTTTTTCCCGCATCCCATGAGGGCTGCGGCGATGAAGAGGGAAAAAAGCAGTGCGAGTGGTTTCTTCATGGGTATCTCCTGAACAGGGTGATACCCCTCCCCGTCAGGGGAGGGGGCCATGATTGAGCATACCATTGTGACGCACTGTGTCAATGAGAAATTGGCGGGTCCTTCGACGTGTTGACTATCCTAGAGCGTGGGGATGTTCGATGCCCTCTCCCGGGCTTCTTTTTCCTTTCGCTCTTTCTCGATTTTCGCCTTCCTTTCGGCCTCGGCGCGCTCTTTCTGCAGTCGTGCCTTCTCACGCATTTCCGTTTGTTCGGTGATGAGCTTTTCCTTCTTCAGTTGCTCGAGGCGCCGTGCATTCCGCTCCGCTTTTTCACGTTCCGCGCGATCCTTTTCTCTGTCGTTTCCTTCGTTCTTGGCGTCGCCTGTTTTTTCAAAAAGCTTTTCCTTGATTTCCTGGCGGGCCTTAGGCTCGAGGCGCTCCATCATCTCCGGCCTCACGTTCCGCAGTTCCGAGGTAATGTCCTCGACGGCTTCCATTTCGAGGCTTTTGACCTCGAGCGTTACTTTCTCCTTCTTTTCAACGGCGCGGAGGGCTTTCCCCGCTGTTTCCCTGTCAACGGATACGGTCTCCTCGGCCTCGACGACCTCTTCCACTTCATTGATTACCCTGGATTCACTCACGGGATTGATCGCCACGCGGCCGCTCACCACGTCGAGGCGGGACACTCCCTCCTCTGCGGAGACGCGGAATACCGTGCCGCGCACGGAGGCGACCGCTGTGGGGGTCTTGATGCTCAGCCCGCCCTTGGAAAGCTTCGAGAGCGTGACATACATCTTCCCGCCGGTCATGTTGAGCCGGGTGTCGTCGGCGCCCTTGTCGCCCAGCGAATCGATCAGGACCGTGGAATTCTGGTGGACCCTGATGATGCCCCGGTCCTCCAGGAGTATGTCCGCCATGGCCATGTCGCCGGTAATAAGGGTGTTCCCCGCGGCGAGGGTATCGCCCACCGTGGGGGTGCTGGTGCCTGTGTCGGTTTTCAGCTTGACGTCGCCGAGGAAGCTGAAGAGGGTCAGGGGAGCCACCTCCCCGGTCTTTTTGCACGACAGTGGTGCGATGAAGAGCGAGGCGAGTGCAAGGAGTGTCATGGCCGTGATGTGTCGTTTCATGGTTAACCTCATCTATAAAAAATACTCCCCCTTAAATCGACGAAGGGGGTGAGAAGGCAGGGGTCCGGAACGTGGATTCTTCATACGATGATGAGAAATGTCCTCTCCTCATCATCTGGACACGGTTGCCGTACTTTTTCCTCATTTTGGAATATATCGGCAATCGGCGATGATGTCAATTATTAATTCCTGGTCCCGGGATCATATGCCGAGGAGAAACCGTCGGGCGTCCTGGACGGTTATTTCCGGAATCTCTTCCATCGGGATATGTCCCGCGCCGTTGTAGAGCTTCAGCACGGATCCCGGGATATCGCGGGCGAAACGACGGGCGTGGTCCACGGGTATCCATGCGTCGTCCTCCCCCCACATGATGAGGGTGGGAGCGCGAAGGGACGGTATCCTTTTCGCCATCGACTCGAAGTCGTCGTCGGTACGGGCCCGATCCACGAGGGCCGCGCGGTTTCCCTCCCGCAACGTGAGCCGGTAATAGCGGTCCACGGTCTCCCTGGTTATCTTTGACGCGTCGCTGTAGACCTCCCGCAGGTTTTTCTCGACGAGGAGACGGGGGTCGAGGTATCGTGCCACGGTATCGGCCAGGGGAAGTCGCATCAGGCGGAATATCCATGGAGTTGACCGGAAAGGATACCCCGCCGAGTCGATGAGAATGAGCTTCTCGACCTTGCCGGGATGGGCGAGGGCGTAGTTCCAGGCGATGAGGCCCCCCAGGGAGTTGCCCGCGATATGGCACCGGGATACGCCGACGGCGTTGAGAAATACGTCGAGGAACCGAACGTAGGCGTTGATGGAATAGTCCCTCTCCGGGGAGGGCCCCGTGAGACCGAAGGACGGGAGGTCCATGCGTATCACCCGGAAATTCTTCGTGAGGGCCCCCGTCCACCCGTCCCAGGTGTGGAGGGACGACGCGGTGCCGTGGATGAGGACCAGTGGGAATCCGCGCCCCTCGTCGCGGTAGTGCACCTCCATGCCGCTGACCGTGACGAAACGCGATGATTCGTTCGCGAAATCGCGTTTCAGATGATCGACGGGGATCTCGAAGCGGACCAGGGCCAGGGATACGACGACAGCCACGGCGGCGGCAAGGATAACGGCGTTGATGATACGCGTGTTCTTACCCATGTTCGTTCCTCCAGAGGTGCGTCCTGTTCCCCGTCCGGTCTCACCTGCCCGTGATCGGCATGCAGTAGGTTATTTTCTTTTGAGCATTATCATAGATTTCCATGCCGTATTCCGTGGTGTATTTTTTTTCTTCGACATATTCGCCGATTTTCGGGTATGCCCTTGAAGGTCCGAGCATGTAGGCAAGGGGGGTCCTCACCGGGAAATCACACGCCAGACAGGTCGTTTTCGGAAAATTCTTGATGATATACGAGCCTCTCAGGGACGCGATTTTCGGAAGGTCCCCGCCCTCGATGATAAAGCCGCACTCGCTGCGAAGTTCTTCCGCTTTCACCTTGGCCGGGTCATCGTAGTAGATGCCCACTCCCACGAGCTTCTCCGTGTCAAGGTGCGCCTTCAGCGCCCCGGCGACTTCCTCGAATACCTTCGCCGTTCCGTAGTAGCTCCCCTTGTGGGCCTTGAGAATCATGGTGTAGGGGCCTACCTCTCTTTCTTCCACGGTCACCGAATAGAAGATGCCGCTGTAGGCTACAAAGGCGAAGATGGCGACGGCCACGACGGCCAGAACGATTGCTGTTTTTTTCATTTGAGCCCTCCTTCCCAAGTATGCTCACAGGTAAGCATCCCATGGCCGGCGTGTCAATTCATTATAGGTGCCTGATAAGGGTGATCCCGTCCCGCATGGGGAGGAGCAGGGCCTCGAGATCATTCCGTTTCCGGACGTATTCGTTGAAGGCGTGCATGGCGATGGCGTCCGGGTCCGTCGTCCCGGGATCGACGACCCGGCCGTACCAGAGTGAGTTATCGGCTATGACGATCCCCTTTCGGGAGAGCATGGGCAGGGTGAGTTCCAGATAAGCGATATAGTTTTCCTTGTCCGCGTCGATGAAGACGAGATCGAAGGGTCCTCGCAGTTCCGGGACCAGGTCCAGGGCATTGCCGAGGCGGAGCTCGATCGCATGCCCCCGTGGACTCTTAGCCCAGAATTCACGCGCCACCGCTCCAACCTTCTCGTCGTAATCGATGGTGATCACCTCGCCGCCTTCGGGAAGGCGCTCCGCCATGGCCAGGGCTGAATAACCGGTATAGCAGCCTATCTCGAGAACGCGGCGTGTTCCCGTGGCGGCGATAAGGAACCCGAGGAATCCCGCCTGGAGCGGTCCTATCAGCATCTGGGAATCCTCCATGGTTTCCATGGTGTGGCGGTAGATGGCCTCGCAGTGGGTCGAGGGCGGGGTGCTCATGAGGGCGCAGTAGTCTTCAATACGAGGGCTTACAATGGCGTTATGCTCCATGGCCTTTCTCCTTACGGTACGGGTTTCCCGACTCCTCCGCCTGGTTCATTACGGGAAGCGGAGCGCGGTCTTGATGGCGCCGTGCTTCGACTTGCGACGGTTTACCTCGATCATCGAGCGGTATTCCTCAAGGGAGAAGGTGTGGGTGAGCATGTCGGCGACCCGCACCCTTTTTTTCGCGATCATCTCCAGGGCCATGGCGAAGACGGGGCGGCGGCGGCGTCCCGTGCCATGCATGCCGTAGGCGTAGCATCCCTTCAGCGTCTGGAGTTTGAGCCAGAGGGGGGTCATGTCGAGCTTCACGTCGTTCCCAATGCCCAGGACCGACAGTACGCCCCCCGTGGCGAGGACCCGCATGGCGGGATAGAGGGTTTCCCGGTGCCCCACGGTGTCGTATATCCGGTGAAATCCCCCCATGACGATGGGAGCGCCCAGGAGGGGCCGGTAGGGGCGTCCACGGGCAATGGCGACGGCCCCCTCGATCAGGTCCCCGGATACCAGGGCGTCGGCCCCGCAACCCCGCGCGTAATCGGCCGCGAAGGGCGAGGGTTCCGACACGGAGATGTGGCACGCCGGAGCCAGGGCCCGCAGCGCCTTCACCGCGAGGGCGCCGATGACACCGCCGCCGATGACCAGGACCCGCTCGTTCTTTTCCGGCGGGTTGTCCAGCACCGCCTGGAGGGCCACGGCCAGGGGCTCGGTGATCACCGCCTCCTCCGGCGTGACGCCCGGGGGCACGCGGAAAAGCTGGCTCCGGTGGGCAACAAGGTAGGGGGCGAAGCCGCCGTTGACGTCCCTGCAGATTCCGATGAACATCCCCGGGGCGAGGGTTCCCTCGGCGTAGTTCTCGCAGTTGGCCGTGTGGCCCGCGGCGCAGGAGGGGCATCGCGGGGTTATGGCCCGGGCCTCGCAGTTGAGCTGGGGAGAGACCGCCACGAGCTCCCCGGTTTTCCATCCCTTCGCCTCTTTCCCGGCCTCGATGATGCGGCCGCAGATCTCGTGGCCCGGTACGCAGGGGAAGGAGGTGAAGGGCATCGCCGTGGGGGAGTCCTTCATGAAGATCAGGTTCAGGTCGCTCCCGCAGAAGCCGCAGAGGATCGTCTTGATTCTGACC
>CAZKPR010000136.1:0-10846 GCA_964554685.1 uncultured Leptospirales bacterium
AAAACGCACCCGGCGTCGCCGTGCAGGGCAACGACCGCCGGCTCAGGGACGCCACGGAACAGGACCCGGGCATCGTGACGCTCGCGAAAAACGGTGAGTCAAAAAAAGGCTCCGTGGTGCAGTCAACGGACGCGCGCCTGAACGACGCGAGAACGCCCCTGCCCCACACCCATGAATATGCCCCCGTGGGGCACGAGTTCAGCAGCCACGCGGGAACGATCTCGGTGAGGGATTCCAGGAGTGAAAGCTTCACCGGCATTACCCCCCCCTCTGACAATTCCACGATCATATTCGCGAAGAACGAATCGCCGGATTCGGGCTCCATCGGTTGCGCCGGCATCGCCGGCATCTCCACGCAGAAGGAAATCCGATCCTACGGCATCGTGGGTCACAGCGCGCACATTGGCGTCCGCGGCCAGTCCCCGGGAGGTTCCGGTGATTCGCCGAGGGGATGCGGCGTCATGGGGGTTTCCCGCTTCGGCGCCGGCGGCGTATTCTCGAGCGAGCACGATTACGCCCTCGTTGCCGACGGCCACGGCTCCCTCGCCCGGTATGATGATTCGGTAACGCTTGAAGGCAAGGGGGACGCCCTCCTGGTGCGCGGCGCCTCGCTCTTTCACGGGCCGGTCACCCTGCGCCATGAGGTTCCCGGGGATGGGGACCCGGTCCCGGCGAACCTCGTCGAGCTTTTCGAGCTTGACGACGAGGAGTATATCGCGGCGGGGGACCTTCTCGTCGTGGCAAGCGGCGGGAAATCCGTCCTCTCGCGGTCCCGCACGGAGTACAATCCCGCCGTCATCGGCGTGGTTTCGGGGAACCCGGCTCTCGTGATCGACGCGAGGGGAGAGAAGAAAAGCCTTTATCCCGTGGTTCTGGCGGGTACCGCCCTGTGCAGAATTGACGCGCAGAAAAAACCACTCCGCCCCGGTGATCCCGTGGTGACATCGGGAACGCCGGGATGCGGCATGAGCGGAATCGTTGATTCTTTTGAAAAAATCGGCACGGTCGTCGGCAAGGCCCTTGACGGGCTCGATTCGGGAATAGGGCTGGTCCCCGTTTTCATCGCCCACCGATGAGGGACCGGTTCCGGGATGTCACTGGGAATCATGCCGCTTCCGCTGTTCCGCACGAAAAGACATGCTTCCGTGTCGCCGTGACCCGGTGGCAATAGTGCGGGACATCCCCGTCGCGGGGCGGCTAGATGCCCAGGTTCCTGAGAATTCCCAGCTCCACGCGGTTAAACACCCTGAACCGGTAGTCCCGGAGCTCCTTCGTGATCCTTTTGTCGAGGTAGGTAATCCTCCTCGTATAGGGCTTGTCCTCGTAGCGATCGACCCATAGTATCACCACGGTCTGATCGCCGTTCCAGGCGATGGCCCCCTGGTCTTTGTGGATATTTTCATTCGTCGAGGGTCCGAATTTCTCCTCGATGCGCTTTTTCACCTCGTCCAGGGAAAGATAGGGGAACGTGAGGGCCACGAAGAAAAGCGTTCCCTCGTCCGCATCTCCTTCGGGCTTGTTCCCAGGCTCTGCTCCCGCTGTCTCCCCCGCCAGGGCGGGATCGATGTAAAAGAAACCGTAATGGTATTCCAGGTCCCCGTCACGCGTTAAGATGACGCTCTTGTCGTCGGTGTGCACGAGCTTCCCCTTAACGCTTCCCCGGACGGCCGAAAGCCTCGTCCCCCACTTCGCATCTCCGTACCCGGCGGGAATTCCCTGGGCGGTCCCCGTGTTCTTTCCTTCCTGCCCGACGGCGACGACGAATGCAAACAGCATTGGTATGATGAAGATCCTCTTCATGGCATGTCCCTCTCGACCAAGGTAATAAAATATGCCGGCAATGTCACTAACGCCATCCCCGACGGGAACACCGCACTGACCGGCGGCGCGCATCAGGCCCCCACTTTCACTATCGGCATTTTTTCGGGCCGTATTGCCAAAAAAATGGTGGACTCACCCGGCACAACCCGCTAGAAAGAAGGCGATATGGCAATCATCCCGGCGCCCACCGTCAGCTGCGGGGGGCACGGCCCCATAGCGCGGCATACCATATCCAGGAGGATCCAATGTCCAAGCTCACTGAAGTAAACAAGTCGAATTTTGAATCACTCGTGACGAATGCAACCGGCCTGGTGCTGATCGATTTCTGGGCCCCCTGGTGCGGCCCCTGCAAGATGCAGGTGCCGATTCTCGAGAAGCTGGCCCAGTCAGATGACATCAAGGCGAACATTGTCAAGATCAACACGGACGAAAATCCCGAACTCGCCCAGAGCTTCGGCATATCATCCATCCCCACACTCGTGCTCATGAAGGACGGAGCGGAAATAGAGCGATTCGTGGGGGTCCAGCCGGAAGCGGTACTCGCCCAGAAGCTCTCCCGGGGCTGATCCATGCGCGCCGTCATCCAGCGCGTCCTCTCCGCTTCCGTGGAAACGGGGGACGCGGAAGTCGCGTCGATCGGCAGGGGAATCCTTGTCCTCGCGGGACTGGGGACGGGTGACACCGCCGATGATATGGAGTATATGGCGAGGAAAGTCATCGGCGCGAGAATCTTCAACGATGATGCGGGAGTAATGAATCTCTCGGTTGCCGACGTCAGGGGCGAGGTTCTCCTGGTGTCCCAGTTCACCCTTTACGGTGACCTTCGCAGGGGGATGCGCCCCTCCTATTCCACGGCAATGCGGCCCGATGAGGCCCGTGACGCCTTCGAACGATTTGTCGGCCTCTTCCGGTCCCTTCATGGTGACACGAAAGCCGGAGTGTTCGGTGCCGACATGAAGGTTTCCCTTGTAAACGACGGGCCGGTCACCATCCTCGTTGACAGCTCCCGTCTCTTCTGAGGGACGCCCGGCATCAGATCTTCGTCGCGGTTTTCCAGAGGGCGTAGCAGGCGGTGTTTGAATCGTACCCTGCGGACCGTATCGTGCCCATGGCAAGGAATCCGCTGATGCGCCCGGTGAATTCCTCCCCCCACAGCTCGACCTTTCCCATGATGCGGTTAAAATCCTCCCTGGGGAGGAAGTCCAGGAGTTCACGCACCGAGACCAGGCCTTCCCTGTCCCCGAGAAGCCGCTTCATCGGCTCCACGCCGGCGAAGACAAGAATGGAGCAGATTGATCGGCGAATATCGGGATGATACGATTCGTGGCTCTCGAGGCGAATGAACGAACGGAGCAGCGCGATGACCCACGCGAGGTTACCGTAATCGGCGAGAAGCATGAGATTCGACTCGATGTACCTGACGGCAAAGACGAAGGAGGGACCATCGTGAGGGATCCGGTTCTGGTCAAGTGCTTCGCCGCTGAATGACTTAGCGTAGGCGATCATGCCGTCGTGCCCCCATTCCCCCGCCTCCAGCATGTGAAGGGCCCGGTGACCCATCCCCGATTTCTTCAGCCCCGCCACGGCAAGGGCCCTTATGTCGATGGCTTCCGACTCCCTCGCAACGGTATAATAGAAATTGTAAAGCTCGCCCTCTTCAAGGGAAACGAGGGTGATGAGAATGGAGCGCTGGAGGGCGTGCTGTTCGTGGAACTCGCTCATGAGGAGCGGGACATGTTCCCTCATCCGCAGCTGGCGGATGATCACCGTGTCTTCGTGGGTGAGGACGCGCCTGTTCAGTCCCGACGAATACGCGTCCCGGTCATAGTAGCAGTCCAGGTAGATGGCGAGGCGCCCGTAGAGATCATCGACCATGTAGCCGCGCACTGTTTCGTTGTCCGGCATGTTCTCCGAAAGCTCGAAGGCCGCCTGGTCCAGCAGATCAATGAAGCTCACGGATATCTCGTCGGGATCTTCCATCACGAGACGTCGGTACTCGGGGAGGAGGGGCGCCGCGAAATCGACGACCGCCTCGAGGGCCTCGAGCTTGGTCGGCGACGACGATATCATCCCCCGGCAGGCCCGGGCGAACCCGCCGATCGCATCCTTCCCCCGGTTCAATCCGCTCTTCATCTTTCCCCGCTTTCCGGCCAATCATCAATCTTCATACCCAGTTGCTATGCCCCGTGGATTATGTCGAGTATTTTTTCCTTCCTCCTTCACATCCCCGGGGGATCCCGGGTCCCGCCATTCCCTGTTTTTTCCTTCCCCGCTGTTTTCCCCTTGACAGGGCGGCGCCGGGGGCGTCCCCTCTCCCGCGCGAGCTATGAATGATCCCTCTTCCAACCTTCCCCGCATCGACGCCGGGTCCTGCACCGGGTGCGGCGAGTGCGTCCTCGTCTGCCCGAAGGACGTCCTGGCCCTTGTTGATTGCGTGGCAACGACGGTATCCGGGGACTGCATGCTCTGTTCGCACTGCCGTGCCGTCTGTCCCGCCGACGCGATTCATTTCGACCCGGCGCTTCTCCGCGGTCCCTGCTTCACGATGCTGACCCGTCACACCGCCCCCCGGCGCGGCGGCATCGGACCGTCGGACCTGGCGGAGTTCGTCCGATCGAGGAGGAGCGTGAGGCGGTACACCCCGGCGCCGGTGGATGACGATATCCTGAAAGACCTCGTGGAGTTCGCCGTTACGGCGCCCTCGGGGAGCAACCGCCAGGCCTGGCGCTTCATCACGCTCAACGGAAGGGAGAAGGTGTGGGACCTCGCCCTCAGGATCGGGAAATTCTTCACCGCCCTGAACAGGGTCGCGGGGAATCCCCTCCTTCCCTGGCTCGCCGTGCCCTTCGCCGGGAGATCGCTCCTGCGCTACCGCCGCGACCACATGGAAAGCGTCCAATGGGCCCTGGGGGAAGCCGGGGCCGGAAGGGACCTCCTCTTCCACGGCGCCCCGGCCCTTCTGATTATTTACGGACCCGCCGGCGGGAGCACCCCCCTCGAGGATGCGCAGTTCGCGTCGTATCATGTCGCCCTCATGGCCCACTCCCTCGGCATGGGAACATGCCACATCGGTTACGCCGTTGAATCGATCAACCGCTCGCGGCCGATTCGCCGCCACCTGGGAATCCCTTCCGGGGAAAGGGTCTACGCGGTCATGACGGTGGGGCATCCCGACGTCGCATTCATCCGCCCGGCCCTTCGTAAACCGCCCGATTACCGCGCCATCTAGGAGCCCCGTTTACCGCGCCAGGATATTCCGGACGTTTTTTTAACTTTCCCCGCGTCCCCTTCGTATACCACGCAGGGGGTGCTTCATGCTTCGACGAATCCTTCATGCCGTCCTGGCCCTGTTGATACCCGCGGGGGGTCTCCGCGCGGGCCTGCTGATCAACGAGTTCGTGACCGCGGCGGAACACGACTGGGTCGAACTGACACTCGCGGCCGGGGAAAAGGAATCGATGGAGATCTCCTCCCTCTTCGTCACCGCCTACTATGGCGCGAACGAGGCGCTCTCCGGTGACCCGGTCACCATCATGGGAAAAGACCGGCCGGAAACGCCATGGGACGACCGTTTCGTCGTCGTCCATCTCGCCATGCCCGGGATTCCCGATGAAACAGATCTCACGGGGGACACGAACGGCAACGGACGGATCGACCTCTACTGCGATAATTACTCCGCGAGCCTCTGGAACACCGAGGGAGTTGTCGCGATTGACAGCGACGACGACCCTTCCAACGGGGGCATCATCGATTTCGTCTTTTATTCAAACCGCGACGGGACCCCGAATGATACCGTCCTGGGCTACGTCGGCGCGGCCCGGGCCGCGGGGCAGTGGCGGACATCCCCCGGGGAAGAGCTCCAGGAATGCGCCGTACCCATAGGCGGAAAAGGCCTTGATCCGCACATGAGCGTGTCGCGCAGGGAAAGCGCGGACACCGGCACGGGAAACGATTTCGTGGTCTCCGCCGTGCAGACCCCGGGGAGGCCGAACTTCTTCCTCCCGGCAATCCCGATGAAACGGCTTTTCAGGGCCCTTCGTAAAAGAGTCACCATCATTCCCGGTCACTGCATCTTCGGAAAGGGAGAGATACCCCTCTTCGTGTTCAGTCCCTGCGCGCTGAAAATGCGCGTGTTTTCCATGGACGGCGCCCTGATACACGAATCGCCCATGGTTATCCAGGCGAAACCCGGCCTGTGCGCCCTCCAGTGGAATCCCCTTCTTCAGCGAAGGCCCCCCCCCACGGGCCTGTACCTCTGCAGGATAGAAGCGCAGAATCCCTCTCTCCGCCTTGCCGAGGACCGCACCATCTACATCATAGTGAGCCGCTACCGATGATCGCCTTCGCCGCCGCCCTCCACATCTTCCATGCGGCGTTTCTCGCCTATGAGTACAGGGAAAGCCCCCCGGCCTCCCTGTTCCCATTCAACCGCGCCGTCGCATGTTCCCCGATGCCTGACGCGGTCTCGAACCCGGCCTGGCTCCCCCGCTTCGCATATCCCTACCTTCACGCCTCGGGGGCGATGCCCTATTCCATGGAAGGCCTGTACGCGAGCATCATAAGGGTGGGATACGGAACCGGGGGGCTGGGGTTCCAGGCCTCCTGGAGCAGGTTTGGCTTTGACGCCTACATGGAGCACGCCGCGGGGGCCGATATCGGATTCATGCCCGTCAGGTACATCTCCCTGGGGGCCGGGGGGAGATACTACCATCTCGCCCTTCACACGCCGGAAACCGGCGCCAGGGCTGGGCTGGCCGATGGAAGGGCCGCGATCATCCTCGCTCCCTTCGAATGGATCGAGGTCGCCTTCCAGCAGGAAAACATCGGCTCCCTCTTCGTTGCGAAGCGACGGGACCTGCTCTTCCCCGTGTGGAGCGCCGGCGCGTCCCTGCGGCCCATGCTGGGCCTTGCCGTCGCCTACAACCTGAACAGCTCCGCCCACGGCTACGTGAACTCGGTTTCCGCCTCGGCCGCGGTGCTGAAACATTTCATCATCCAGGGTGGATACGCCCGCGAGACAATGACCTCCTCCATGTCGCTTACCGTGGCATATCGAGGCATCGCGGCCTCCTACGGCCTGCGCTACCACCCCCATCTCGGCCTCACCCATTGCGTGGGCGTCACCCTCTCCACGGTGGAGATACCCGTGGAGCCCATCGGCTATGGAAGGATACTGGAGCGCTTTCGAAGGAGCGCGCCGCGGCTGGACCTGGGGAAGTGCACCCTCGAAGAGCTCCGGGAAATTCCATGGCTATCCCGCGACCACGCCGCGCGTATCATCCGCTTCCGCGATGCCGAGGGCTCCCTGACGCGGGCGGCCCTCGTCCAGATCGGGATGACGGAGCGGGACATCGACCGCCTCCTCACCCGGGCGACCGGTCTTGCCCCGCCCACCCGGTCCTCCCGCGATGAGTACCGGGCGCGCATGGATGCTGAGAAGGCCCGGAAACGGCTCTTCAAGTCCCTGATAAAAGCGGGAGTTCCGCCGGGAACCGCCCTGGAACTTTCCGGGATGGCGGTACGGGGAGAAGCCCGGCAACTCCGTGAACGGATCGCGTCCCTCAGCGGCCTGAGCGCGGAAACAAGGAAAACGGTGGCCAAACTGTGCGCCGGTCCATTCTGATAGGCGCGGCCCTCCTCCTCGGCGCTTCGCCCGTGAAGCCGGATGACACCCGCGTCACCCTCACGGCCGAATACCGCCAGGACGCCCTCGATTACGATGACGCGGAAAAAAGGTTTCTCCGCGAATCGTCCCGCCTCGACTTCGGCAGGTGCTCGGCGGGAATCACCCATATTCACATCCCGGAAACGCGTTCACACCGTTTCACCTGGCACCTGCGAATCCGGGGCGCGTCACCGCACTTCGAGGCCTCGATGGGGCACTACCGGCTCAATTTCGGAACAGGGCTCCTCGTCGGGAAAAAGCGATCGGTATCCCCCGACGCCTTCACGAGGCGCCTCGTCATTTCCAGGGGCACGCCCTTCTCACCGTCGGACACCGGCAATCCCCTCTTCTCCTTCCATGGCGCCGCGGCATCGGCAAGCGTCGGCGGCCCCGCCATCACGGCATCGGCGGGATGTTTCTTTTCCTTCAGGAACCGCTTCGTCCGGGAGGACCAGTCCCTCCCGGGAACCACGCGAAGCGGATTTTCCACCATTCTTTCCGGGACGGAAAGGGACCGCCGCCGCCTTGAGCCGGCGGAGATCCTCGACCGCGGCGGCTTTGTCACCCTCGTGATCGGGGAGCGCCTTACCGCGCAATCGTATGTCATCGACACCAGGATCCGTCGCTGCGGAGGCCGCCGCCTCCTCTGGGGCCGGGACGACTGCGACGCCGCACGTGGCGTCCGGGGCTACGGCATTTTTCTCCAGTACCGGGACGACTACATCGCCATCTTCGCGGAACTCTGCTTCCCCCGCCTCGAGAGCCGCGCGGCGACGGGGAAATCGCGCACGGCGAGGGCCCGGGGATTCTGCGGCGGACTCGTCTTCCGCCATCCCGCCGTCGTACTTTCCTTTTCCGGAAAATCCACGTCGGGCAACTATTACGCCCCCTACGCCTCCGGGCGATCCCGTTCCGAAACCCCGTGTCCGGGGACATCACCATACGTCCCTTCCCGCGTTTTTCCGTCGGATCGGGGGTCCACATGGAAAAGACGATGAGCCCCTCGGGCAGGGAACCCCATCATCCCGCCATGCGGCGCGAGTCGGTGTCGGTCCGTTACGGTGCCGCGGGAAAGGGATCCGTGTCGGCGCGCCTTGCCTGCATTGAAACAGAACGAAAAGGGGGTCTCGAACGAAACCTGCGACTGGGGGTCTCCGGCAGGGCATACCTTCGCCGCTCTCTCCTCTTCCGGCTCCAGGGAACCGTGCAGAGCAAGGGGCGGGGCCGGCACTCCGCATCCATGGGTGGAGGCGTCACCCTCTGGCTTTTCAACATTCTCGAGATTCGCGCGTCCTACGCGCGCTTTATTATCGACAGGAACAATCCCCTCTACTCCGTCGCTCCGAGACGTGAAGCCAGGATCGCACCGGGAAACTACGTGCGCGAGTCCTCGGACCGCATCTCCCTGGGCCTGAGGGCGAGGTGGGGCGGCGTTTCTCTCGCCGGCACCTGCCTTCTCCGTTTCCCCGGAAGGCGCGCGGTCCGCACCCGCCTCGAATTCGCGGCTTCTATCACCCTCTGAAAAACGCTTGACGAAATCCGCCTTATAATTAAAGTTAACGTTAAGTTTAAGTTTTGGGACAAGGGGATGGCACGGGAGACCTACACCATATCGGAACTCGCCGCGGAGTTCGGCATCAAGCCCTCGGCGATACGCTACTACGAAACGATGGGCCTCATCACTCCGGAGCGATCGGCCGGCAACCGGCGCATCTACACGCGGCGCAACCGTGCGCGCCTCAAGCTCATTTTACGCGGCAAGCGGTTCAGCGCGACACTGGACCAGATACGTGAAATGATAGGAACCGAGGACGAGGTGATAAGCGAGTCGACGCAGATTGAAAGAAGCATCAGGCACATAGACCTCAAGAGGGAGGAGATCGCCATGCACCGCGAGGAGCTCGATCTCTTCGAATCGGACCTGGCATCGCTGAAAAAGAAATTGCTGAAACGAAAACGGGAGCTCGAATCGACGGCATGAGGGGTGCGACGCGCCATGCCGTGAGCGCCAATCGAAACCGGGAGGTACACCATGTTTGATTTTGTCATGACCGAAGAGCAGAAGAAGCTCCGCGACGAGGCCCGCGATTTTACGCGCTGGGTTCCCCGTGAAATGATCCTGGAAATGGACGCAGAAAAGATCCAGTTTCCCCATGAGTACCTCCGCGAGGCGGGAAAGAGGAACCTCCTGGGTATCAGGATAGCCAAGGAATACGGCGGGCGGGGGCTCGGTTGGGTCGAGGACTGCTTCGTGGCGGAGGAAATCGGCGTCGCCAGCTATTCCCTCGCCTGCCTCTGGGGAGTGGGCGCCGATATCGTCTGCGAGGCCATCACGCTCTTCGGCAACGAGGAGCTGAAGCAGGAGATCGTGGTTCCCCTCCTCAGGGGAGAGGTATACGCCGCCGAGGGCCTTACGGAGCCGCGGGGCGGGTCCGATTTCTTCGGCGCCGTCACGAAGGCGAGGAAGGACGGCGGCGACTGGATCATCAGCGGCCAGAAACGCTTCATCGTCGGGGCAGAGGGCGCCGACTGGTTCCTGGTCTACGCGGTCACGGACCCGGAGGCTCCGCCCCACCGGCGGATGACGGCCTTCATGGTTCCCCGTTCCACGGGAGTCGAATCGAAATACATCTACGGGCTCATGGGCGTCCGCGGGGGCGGCGCCGGCCGCGTGATCTTCGACGAGGTCAGGGTCCCGGAGCGGTATGCCCTGAACGGCATCAACGGCGGCTTCGAGGTCTTCGTGCGAATGATGATTCCCGAGCGGCTCGGAACGGCGGCGATGACAATCGGCGCAGTCCGGCCGGCCCTCGACATCGCCACGCGGTACACCTCCCGCCGCAAGGCCTTCGGCCAGGTGATAAGCAGCTTCCAGGCCGTGGGATTCAGGGTGGCGGACTCCGCCCTTCTCCTCGACGCGGCCCGCTCGATGGTCTACAGCACCGCCCTTGCCGTTGACTCCGGAACGGTCCACCCCGGTCGCGTCAGGAGGATGGTTTCACAGTCAAAAAAATTCGTCACCGAGACCGCCTGGGAAGTGGCGAACAACTGCATGCAGGTCATGGGCGGTATCGGCTACACCAACGTCTTTCCCCTGGAACGCATTCTCAGGGACCTCCGCCTCTCCATGATCTGGGTCGGCACCAACGAGATCATGCAGCTGATCATCCAGAACGAGTGGTACAAGGAATACGACAAGGTACTCTCGAAGCAGCCGGTCCGCGACGTCGAGGGGGACGCGGTCAACGCCCATGAAAGCGATGAAAAGGTGTATGAATAGGGGCCGGGGACCCCTGCGCCTCATCGCGAAGGGGTCGTGAACATCCAAAGGGCCCCGCGCGGGATCGCCGAATTAATTTG
>CAZKPR010000137.1:0-10790 GCA_964554685.1 uncultured Leptospirales bacterium
ATGTGATGGAGATGCCGCATGGAGTGACCGTATGACCCTTTGCCGGAGTTTTTCTTGAAATGGATAATTAGAAAATAAAAAAAACATTGTAATTTGTCAAACTATTTTAGAGACTTACGGTGTATCGATGGCGATTGGTTTTATCCATGAATGTCGTTTCTCTACGCATTCAGGGATATGTGCGGTTTGAACCACGGATGGACACGGATGAACACGGATAACTTGGATAACACAGAAAGCGAGAAATTATCGTCGTGAAGAAATTTTTTTTCATACTTGTCCTTGGTGTGGCTCTCCTGGCTCCGGCCCTCGCCCGGGCCGCCATCACCTCGGTGACCCTGACCCCGGCGCCCCCGACGACCCTGTCAAACGGCATGTCCTACTACTGCGCCGGCGTCTCCTACGCGTTCCGGATCCAGGCCACGGACCCGCTGGCATCCGTCAAGGGAGACTGGACGTCAATACTGGTGGAATTCCGCGAGGGTGGGGTGACGCGGGAGTCATTCACCATCACGGTCGGCCCGGACACCTGGGTCAGCACGGGGATCGAGGTGGACTCCATTACGGATAATTCCGGCGTGTACACCGGCATCGACTACGCCGTGACCCTCCGGTTCCGGTGGAACTGCACTCCCTTCAACTCGGCATCGAACACGGTGCGGGCAACGGTGACCAATACGAACGGTCCCGCGGACACGACCAGGACCTTCATTTACGGAGTTATCTCCGATATTGCCCTGGTCAATCTTGCGCAAACGGGCGATGCCGCCGACGGCTACGCCAATCCCTGGCACGACGCCTTCGATCTTACGGGCCGTATCGCCTATTACATCGCGGGCCAGAATATTTCGACACTGGTTCCCCTCGGTGAACTGTCATCGATCACCCTCTACCGGAACGCGGGGATACCGGCGGGGGCCGCTGTTGTCAATGCGGGGACGAACAACGATTTCCAGTACACGGTCCCCGCCGAGTATTTTTCCTTCGGTCAGCCCACCGCCGCGACCGTAACGACAGGCCCGTACGTATGGTCCATTACGGCCACCATGGCAACCGGCGGCGCAAACGAACCGGCGTCGAGCGGTGCCCTGAACCTGAACGTGGGCATGGTGAGTGTCGCCGCCGGGGGGATTACCTTCGTGAACGGCGGCGGCGTGAACGCCCCCTATTATGTCCGAAGCGTCAATGTCGCCGGCACCAGGCTGAGCCTCGCCACGACGGCGGCCATGATCGGCACCGTAAACCTGGCGGTTCAGGACAGCTTCGCAAACAACTACACGGTCCAGGTGAACAGTGGCTCGGCTCTGGGCACCGTGCCCCTCGGGGCCACGCCCACGGCGGTCCAGGTGCCCGACGCCACGAACGCCAATGTCACCTACGAGGTCCGGTCCGTCACCGGGGGCGTCTACGGCAACACCAACCCGGCAAACGGCCAGAACGCGCCGGCGAGGATACTGAATTCCGGCGGCCACGCCTGCCGCTGGGAGAACCACCATCCCCCGGGGAACCAGTCCGCGCCCTTCACCGGCGATCCCCTTCCCATCGCCGTCACCACCACGGCCATCAGCTTCACCCTGAACTGGACGGCCCTCTCCACGGCGGCGCCGAACTATGACGCGGATTTCGACACCTACCGGGTCTATTTCAGAAGAACGGGCGATCCCACCTGGGTGATGCTCGACCGCTCGACGGACGCAGCCCTGGGGAACATAGCCACGAACAGCTTCACCGTGGGGGGCATTGGCCTGGAACTGGAGCCGCTGACGCAATACGAGTATCAGGTCTCCGCCCTTGACGTCTTCGGCAACGAGGTGCTCCTGGTCAACCGGATCGCCGACCTGGTGACCACGAACGCCGAACAGGTCACGGCGTCGATTACCGACGGCATTTCATTCTATAACAACGACCATTTCAACGATACCAACCCGGCCTCGCGTACCGTGCGGAAGACCGCAATCAAGGTGACGGTAAGGATATTCACCGCCGGGGCTATTCCTGATTCGGTGCGAATCATCGTGGCGAACAACGCTTCCGACCTGGGCCCGGGAGCTCCCCAGTACGGCCAGACAAGCGCGCAGGACAACATCCGGGATCTTCCTCCCGATGAGCAGTGGTCGATCCCCTGCGCACGGCAGGGGGCCAACACCTACGAGGGATTCATCCCCAGCGAGCATCCCCTGATGTCCCTGGGCACCAACATACGGTTCATCGTGGAAACCTCGGAGGGCGGCACCCCGACGTATAACGATCACACCCCCGACCCCGCTCCTCCCGGTGACTCGCAGAGCGACGAGTGGCGGTTTCTCGTTGCCCAGGAAGCGCTTTTAATACCCTGGCCCACCAGGGTGCTGAACAATGTCCTCACGAGCCGGATGCCCTGCTGTTTTCCCGCCTACTTCCTCGTGGCGGACGCCCTGGTGACGATGAAGGTCTACGACGCCAAGGGAAGGGTGATCGCGACCCTGGCGGACCGTATGTACCGGCCCGGGGGGCAGAACATCAAGGATCTGGGGTGGTGCGGCCGCAACAAGGACAACCGGCGCGTGGGGCCGGGGCTCTACTACCTGCACATCAAGGCGGTGACCATCGGGAACAGGACGATTCTTGACAAGATGATGAAAGTCGTGGTGGCGCACTAGTGAAGGAACGGCTCTTCATCGTCGACGGCCATGCCCTCTGCTACCGGGCCTACTACGCCTTCGTGAAGAACCCCCTCGTCAACAGCGAGGGACAGAACACCTCGGCCATTTACGGATTCGCGCGGATGCTCCTGAAACTCATCCAGGAGCAGAATCCCGATTACCTCGCCGTGGCCTTCGATCCCCCGGGGAAGTCCTTCCGCGTCGAGCTCTACGACGGGTACAAGGCGAACCGCCTGGCCATGCCCGATGACCTCCGGCCCCAGATCGACGAGATCAAGAGAATGGTGGACACCCTCGGGATTGTCCGGATCGAGGAGGAGGATTTCGAGGCCGACGACGTCCTGGGCACCGTGGCCCGCCGCTTCGCCTCCCGGAACCTCGAGGTGACCCTGGTCACGGGGGACAAGGACGCCTATCAGCTCGCCGGGGAGAGCGTGCGGATATACGCCAACAGGAAGGGAATATCGGAGTTCGAGATATACGGTCCCGGCGAGGTGGAAGAAAAGCTCGGCGTGAGGCCGGAGCAGGTGATCGACTACATGGCCCTCACGGGCGACGCCTCGGACAACGTCCCCGGCGTGAAGGGGATCGGTGAGAAGACGGCCCGGAAGCTTATCGCCGACTACGGCAGCCTGGAGGGACTGTACGAACGGATCGAGGAGGTATCGGGGAAGCTGAAGGAGACGCTCCTCCGCGAGAGGGACCTGGCGTTCCTGAGCCGCGACCTCGTGACCCTGAGGACCGACCTGCCCCTGGCCGTGGATCTCGATGGTCTCAGGTTCAGGGGGCTTCCCCGGGAAGACGCCGTTCCCTATTTCCAGAAACTTGAAATGAAATCGATCGTATCCGATTTTTTCACCGGCGCTGAGCCGCGGGAAAAATCCGGGACCGGGGGCGCGGACCGCCCCCGGGACTACCGCGTGGTGAAGGACGAAGGCGGGATCGAGGAGATGATCCGCGAGATACGGGCTGCGGGGGAGGTGTCCCTTGACACGGAGACCACATCGCTCTCCCCGGTGGACGCCGAGCTCGTGGGCATGTCCTTTTCCATCCGCGAGAACGCGGGGTGGTACGTGCCCCTCCTCTCCAGGGGGATGTTCAGCGAAGGGGCGGGGGATCCGGCGCGCTCCCTCGCCCTCCTCAAGCCGCTCATCGAGGACCCCGCGGTGGCGAAAATCGGCCAGAACATCAAGTACGACATCATCGTCCTCCGCAACTATGACATCACACTGGCCGGCACCGCCTTCGACACCATGGTCGCTTCCTATCTCCTGGCCACCCACGAGCGCCGTCACAACCTGGACGACCTGGCCGAGAAACACCTGGGCTATAAAACCATATCGTTCAAGGAGCTGGTGGGCACGGGGAAAAACGCGGTTCCCGTGGAGGAGGTCCCCCTGGAGCGGATCTCGGAGTACGCCATCGAGGACGCGGATATCGCCTACCGGCTCTACGGGCTGTTTCGCGAGGGAATCGAACGGGACGGCCTTGCCTCGCTTTTCCACGAGATAGAGATGCCCCTGGTGGGGGTCCTGGCCGAGATGGAGATGCGTGGGGTGAAGATAGACAGGGCCCACTTTCGAAAGCTCGAGGCAAAGAACAGGGAGATGCTCGCCGAGACCGAGGAGAGGATCCACGCAGCCGCCGGGAGGGCCTTCAACATCAATTCCACCCGGGAGCTTTCCAGTGTCCTTTTCAACGAGATCGGGCTTAAACCGGGAAAGAAGACCAAGACCGGCCTCTCCACGGACATCAGCGTCCTGGAATCCCTCCGGGGACGCCACCCGATCATCGACGACCTGATCCTCTACCGCACCCTGGCGAAGCTGAAGAACA
Source organism: uncultured Leptospirales bacterium (assembly GCA_964554685.1). Lineage (GTDB taxonomy): Bacteria > Spirochaetota > UBA4802 > UBA4802 > UBA5550 > RBG-16-49-21. The sequence continues at coordinate 4,479 of CAZKPR010000137.1, forward strand.
CCTATATCGACACCCTGCCGAAGCTCGTGTCGGAAAAGACCGGGCGGATCCACACCTCCTACAACCAGACCGTCGTTGCCACGGGGCGCCTGTCATCGTCGGACCCGAACCTCCAGAACATACCGGTGCGGGACGAGCTGGGCAAGCAGATACGCCGCGGCTTCGTGGCCGATGATGGATGCCTCCTCATGTCGGCGGACTACTCCCAAATCGAGCTCCGACTGGCGGCGCACCTTTCCGGGGACGCGAACATGATCCGCGCCTTCAAGGACGATATCGACATCCATAGCCTGACGGCGGCCTCGGTCTACGGCGTGCCGATCAAAGAAGTGACGCAGGAGATGCGGCGCCAGGCAAAGGTCGTCAACTTCGCCACCATCTACGGCGCCTCGCCCTTCGGCCTGTCCCAGCAGGCGGAGATCGGCATGCGGGAGGCCGCCGAGTTTATCCGCATCTACTTCGAGACCTACCCCGGCTTCCGGGAGTATATCGACCGCACCGTGGCCTTCGCGAGGGAGCACGGTTACGTCACCACCATGCTGGGGCGGAAGCGCATGATCCCGGAGATCAACTCAGGGACCTCCTTCCGGAGGGAGGGGGCCGAGCGGGTCGCGATCAACACGCCGATCCAGGGGAGCGCGGCAGACATGATCAAGGTGGCGATGCTCCGGATCGAGGAGGCCCTGGCGAAACGCGGTCTCTCGGCGCGGATGATAATGCAGGTCCACGACGAACTCGTCTTCGAGGTGCCGATGGAGGAGATGGCCGCCGTGAAGGCCCTGGTGACCGAAAAGATGGAAGGAGCCCTGGACCTCGATGTCCCCGTGAAGGTCGACGTGGGGAGCGGACTGAACTGGGATGAGGCTCATTGAGCCGGCCGCCAACGGATCGGCGGGGCTATTTTTTCAGGAATTCCGCTACCCGCCCCACGACGGCGTCTTTCGTGAAACCGAAGCGCTCTCCCAGCACCTTCGCCGGCGCTGAGACGCCGAACTCCTCAATGGTGAGATAGAGGGCGTGGGGGCCTGCGTAGCGCTCCCATCCCATTCGTATTCCCGCCTCCACCACGCACTTCGGCGTGCCGTGGGCCAGCACCTCCATCCGGTACTCCGCGGGCTGTTCCTCGAAGAGTTCCCACGAGGGGAAGGATACCACGCGGGCGCGGACGTCCCGGGTTGCCAGCTCCCGGGCGGCCTCGATGGAGATGTGGACCTCGGAGCCCGTGGCCAGGATCACGATGTCGGGGGTGCCATCGGGCTCGTGGATCACGTAGGCGCCCAGGTGAAGGAGTTCCGCGCCGCGGTCCCCGCCGCGCGACAGGACGGGAAGGTCCTGCCGCGTGAGGGCCAGCATGGTGGGGCCGCTGTCGCGGGAAAGGGCCGAAAGCCAGGCTTCCCTGGTTTCCTCGGCGTCCGCCGGGCGGATGACACGGAGGTTCGGGATGGCGCGCGCCGTGGCCATGTGCTCCACGGGCTGGTGCGTGGGGCCGTCCTCGCCCACGAATATCGAATCATGGGAGAAGATATAGATCGTGCGCAGCCCCCCCAGGGCCGCGAGCCTCACCGGGGGGCGCATGTAGTCCAGGAATGCGAGGAAGGACGCGCTGTAGGGAATGAAGCCGCCGTAGTGGGCGATGCCGTTCTGGATGCCTCCCATGGCGTGCTCGCGTATGCCGAAATGGATGTTGCGTCCCACGGTCCCCCGTCCCGTGGCGGGGTATCCCTTCACGAACGACTTGTTGCTCGGCCCCAGGTCGGCCGAACCGCCGACGATGCCGGGCACGTGCCTGAAGAGCGCATCGAGAACCCTGCCGCTCGCGGTGCGGGTCGCCATTGCCGTGCCCGCATCGAAGGCGGGAAGCTTCTCCCTCAGGGCGGCGATATCGGGTGCCGAGAAAAAATCGTTCCACCGGGCCAGGTCATCATCCTGGATCACCGCCTTGAATTTCCTCTTCCACGCGCGCCGGGCACGCGTGAGTTTTTTCCTGCGCGCCTCGAAGAGTTCATAGACCCGGGAGGGCACGTGGAACCGCTCCTCCGGGGAAAAGCCGATATTCTCCTTGGTCGCGGCGACCTCTTCCTCGCCCAGGGGGGCGCCGTGGGACTCCTCCGAGCCTTCCTTCCCGGGGCTTCCCTTGGCGATGCGCGTTTTGGCGATGATCAGGGAGGGGCGGTCGAGGTTCTTCTTCGCTTTCTTCAGCGCCTTCTCGATGGCCGCGAAGTCATGACCGTCTATGGTCTGCACGTGCCAGCCGTAGGCCGAGAAGCGGCGCGCGACGTCCTCGGAGAACGCGAGGTCAGCGCTGCCTTCGATGGTGATGTCGTTTGAATCGTAGATATAGATCAGCCTGCCGAGTCCCCAGTGGCCCGCCAGGGAGGCCGCCTCGGAGGAGATGCCCTCCATGATGTCGCCGTCGCTCACGATGGCATAGACGCAATGGTCGATGATTTCACTGTCCGGCGTGTTGAATTGAGCAGCAAGGAGGTCCCGCGCCAGGGCCATGCCGATGCCGTTTGCGAATCCCTGCCCCAGGGGGCCCGTCGTGGTCTCGACCCCGGGCGTCTTGGTGTGCTCCGGGTGGCCGGGAGTCCTGCTGCCGAGCTGGCGGAAATTCCTGATCTCGTCGAGGGTGATGCCGTATCCGCTGAGATGAAGCATCGAGTAGAGGAGCATCGAGCCGTGTCCCGCCGAAAGGACGAAGCGGTCGCGGTTGATCCATGAGGGATCGGAAGGGTCATGGACGAGTACCTTCGTCCAGAGGAGGGAGGCCAGCTCCGCGCACCCCATGGGCATGCCGGGATGGCCTGATTTCGCCTTCTGGACCGCGTCAATGGAAAGGGCCCTGACCGTTGCTGCGGTGAGCGTTAGAACATCAAGATCGATCGGCATGACTGATCCCTCCCGGCATTCCACCATCCCCGCGGGGCCGATGGAATCGAATTACAAGCGTGCTGCGCTGTGTCGAGGGCGGCGAACGAGATGCGGCCCGTGGAGTGCGGCGCCCTCACCTCCGGGGAATGCCGGGGAAAAGACGCGCCGATAATGCATTAATGTAACGCGGCCCCGTCATTGCAAGAATTTTATGTCTCACTGCGGGAATTAATTTACCTCACGTGATCGCGGGGAGGACCCGTTCCCTGAAAAAAGCGAAAAGGTCGTGCCGCACCGCGGTAATCCTGTCGATGATATCCTTCCTGCCGTGCCCCGGGGTGTCGCTCACGATCTTGAAAAGGTAAACCGGCACGCCAAAGGCCCTGCAGGCCTGTACTATCGCCGCCCCCTCCATGTCAACCAGGTCGGCGTGTCTGTGCGCGTCGCGGCGATCATGGTCTTCAAGGACGGGCCTGTCCTGGGTCGCCAGGGTGGCCCCGGGAAAGCCCCTCAGCGTGTCGGGCCTGTGGGTCATGGGCCTGCCGTGGACGAGATGGGGGCGGTCGAGTTCATACACGCGGTCGATCTGGAAGATCTCCCCCACGGCCAGGCCGGGATGCGCCGCGCCGGCGGCGCCGCAGTTTACCGTCATGGCGGGGCGGTGGGCCCCGATGAGCCCGGCGGCGGCCAGGGCCGCGTTTGTTTTTCCAATTCCTGAAACGGCCAGAACGATTGGGCCCTTGCCGTAGAGGACGACCGGTCTTGTTTCCATACGGCTCAGGCGGAGTCCCTCGATGAAGGGTTCCGCTTCGACCTTCGTGGCGATGATGATCCCGATCGGTTTCACATTCATGGTGCGCGGCTTCTCCCCGGGGTGCCCCGCATTACGCGCGGGCGGAATGATCAATGCCATCCAGACCATGAGTGACGCCTCGCCGTCAATCACTTACCGGATCGCTCCGTGTATATTTGCGTGAACTGATTTCCATGCAATGGCGATGAAAAAAGTGCGGAATTGGTTGACGGACAGCAATTATTTAAGTAATTTCTTAAATATTATATATTTTAGAATTTGCTTTTTTCCTTTTCTTTTTTCAGTTGTTCAGCTCGTATGCACCATGCGCCAATTCCTCCCTGGCCGGGGGAAGGGGACTTCCTGACGAAGGGGTAAAACCATGAAAAGACTGTTCACTCTGAGTATCATCCTTGCCCTCACCTGGTTGACCGGCTCCTGCGGTAATTCTTCCGGGAAGGATGGCGCGGAACCGGTTCCCCGTGTCACCGCCCCCGCGGCGTCAATCGAATGGCTCGGCGTCAACGAGGGCCTGAAACGGGCCCGTGAGAAGGGAAGGCCCATCGTGATGAGCTTCTACGCTGACTGGTGCGGCTGGTGCAGGAAGATGGACACCGAGGTGTACGGGAACGGTGATGTGGCGGGCGCCATCGCGCGGGGGTTTGTTCCCGTGCGGGTGCTCACCGACCGGGACGCGGAGGAACTGGTGCGATTCAAAAACCATACCGTGACCCTCCGCGAGTTCACCATGATGCTCGGGGTCCAGGGACTGCCCACGGTCATTTTTCTGGAAAGCGACGGCGACATCATCACGAAGGTACCGGGCTACGTCGATACGCCGATGTTTCTCTCCTTCCTGGGCTACATCGGTGAAAAATGCTATGCGATGAATGTCTCCTTCGAGGAGTATTCCCGCGGCGGCGTCCCCTGCCGGAAGGAACGCTGACCCGACGCTACTTGCTGTAGAGCATCTGCCGGGAAATGATACGCTCGAGGCGATAGATCTGCTCTTTGTGGCTGGACAGTTCCGGGTCCCGGTCCGTATTCTGCTTCATTTTCTGGATCATCTCCTTGAGGACCTGCAGGTCCGCCCGGCGATCGATCTCCCCGCTCTCGACGATCTCCCGGAGAAGATCGAAATTGTACTTTCGGAGATTGATCCGGAAGAAGAATTCCACGCCGTAGATCTGCAGGACTTTCGAGAGGGACTGTTTTGACTGATGGGATGCGAAGTCCGCATAGTTGGGGGAGTCGACGGCCCGTTTCGAGGCCCCGCCCGCGGGGGGCGTGTCACCGCCCGCATCCTCCTTTTCCCCCTGGAGGGGCGTGGCCTCGGCCTCTGCGAGGACCTCGGCGAATTTTCTTGTTTTCCATATGTCGCTGTACTCGGTGTAGTTGCGCTCCATGAGGTTTTCGTATTCCTCGAGCATGATCGCCTTGTTGCCGATCTGCCCGATGAGGGTGTTCTTGTAAAAACCGGGGCGGGCGTACATATCCTTGACGATCTGGTGCACGAGCATGCGCTTGTGGTACTGGGTTTCGTATTCGTCCATCAGGAGCTTCTGGAAATAGTTTTTCAGCTTGCGCAGGGTCTGGAGGTCCGATTCGACGTAGCCTTCCACGCGCCGGATTTCGTTTTCCCGGTCCTCCTTGACGATTTCAAAGCTGAAAATCCTGTGGGAGTCCTTGAGTATGACGATGATGCGGTCGAATTCTGGTTTGCCGATCCCTATGAGCGAGCGGATTTCCCGCTCGAAGGCGTCGGAGTGAGGGATCGCTTCATGATTGATCTTCGAGTTGTACTCGACGATCTTTCTGAAAACCTCTTCGGTGAACTGTTTCAGCATACCACCCTGCCGGAAGGCCGCTCGTACGCGGGAACACCCGCGGCTCCCTGTTTATCGCCGGGCGGCGATTCTCCCGGGAGCTAAATGAAAATAGCGTCTCGCAGGTCATTTTTCAAGGAATTTTTTCAGGGGAGGAGAAAAAGGATCGCTTCCATCCACGTCCGTGACGAAGTGAAAAAAAATTGACAAATATGATCTGCGGGCAGTATTGTTCACTCTTTCCAGAGAGGCCCGCTGCGTCTCCATCGTCCGTGCCATCCCCAGGTGGCAACACGGACGCCGCACCGCGCACTCCTGAATACCATGAAAGTCGATTGAACCGTGCCTGAGGCCGGGGAGACGAGTTGCCGAGAGTTGCGAACCATGAAAATGAAAGGCGCCCAGATCATCATAGAGTGCCTCTGCCGCGAGAATGTGGAGTGCATGTTCGGGTATCCCGGCGGCGTCGTGATCCCGATCTTCCATGAGCTGTACAACGCGCCCTTCAAGTTTATCCTTTCCCGCCACGAGCAGGGGGCGGTGCATGCCGCCGACGGCTATGCCAGGGCCTCGGGGAAGGTGGGCGCGGTTATCGTTACCTCGGGACCCGGGGCGACCAACTGCGTGACCGGAATCGCCACGGCGCACATGGATTCCGTACCCCTGGTCGTGTTTACCGGCCAGGTGCGGCGCGAGCAGATCGGCAACGACGCCTTCCAGGAGGTGGACATCACCGGCATCACGCGTCCCATCACCAAGCATAACTACCTGGTCCAGGACATTAGGGACCTGGCGGGCACAATAAAGGAAGCCTTCTACATC